>JBFMDD010000031.1:0-2945 GCA_040754115.1 bacterium | reverse complement strand
TCTTAATCCTATCTCTTTTCTATCCGTTATCTAATTCCCTTCATCTTATCCTTAATTCTCTCCCAAATTTATCAAAATAGCCTTCTTTTTCACCTCCCTCTTCCCTTTTTACTCCGCTACTTGCCGATTTCAGGTTGAAATTGGAAATTCGAAATTGGAGAGAGGACTGAAGACCTAATTTCCAATTTCTAATTTCTGCAAGGAATCATAAGAAAAACGATAAAATGAACCATCCCAAATTATTCTAACCGTAGAGCTCGAAATTTTTGACAAAAAGTAATGCCTCATTTATTGGTGGATTGCCTCGCTAATTCACTTTGTTCTTAAATCTGTAGTCTCATTAAATCTTTTGCTAATAAGAATTCACCTTTGTATTGTTTTTTGCATTGATTCTGGATATCATAATTATCGCATAGTGGATAAAAGTGGGTGAGTAGTAATTTTTTACAATTAGATTCGTTAGCAATCTTAGCTGCAAACGCCGGGGTAAGATGTCCTTCAACTTTGATTTCATCAGGAAAGGCACATTCTAAAATCAATAAATCTGTCTCTTTAGCTAACTCAACTATCGCAGGACAATAGTCTGTATCACCAGAGATAGTAACACTTTTGCCATCCATTTCAAATCTATACCCAACACTATTTTCGCTGTGGATGATAGGTTTTGTATTTAATGTCCAATCATCAAATTTGATTTTATTCTCAAGCACTTCAGTGATACTCAGATTATAACTTTGCGGGGTAATCCAGTCGCCATATAATTTAATCAGTTTTTCATAGAAGTTTTTAAATCCTGCAGGACCGATTACTTTTAAATCGTTTTTTCTTAAATTGGCAGGGTTTTTATAAGCAAAAAGAAATGATACAAAATCAATAGTATGGTCTGGGTGAAGATGGGTATAGAATAGATAATCAATTTGTAAATAGTCTATTTGTGCCTCTAATAATCTTCTCATAGTTCCAGAACCTGAATCAACTAATATATTTTTATTAGCTATTTTTAAAAATACAGCAGGTGAAGCCCGTTTTAAAGTAGGAATAGCCGTTCCTGAACCAATAATGATTACTTCCATAGTTAAGATTATACCCTTTGGAGGTTATTATGTCAATAATTTTCTTATGATGAGCTAAGAGATATACTGGACACTGCCATTAACTGAGCTATTTAGGGACGGTTTATTTTCATCGTTTTCACGGTGATTTCTTTTGGAAATTAGAAATCAAGTTTTTTTACTTCTTTCCCCAATTTCTAATTTCATATCCATTTTTTAACCGCAAGCTTTCACGCTAAAGTGAGCCGTTTCTAAAATCGCAATTTGTAACGGTGTTGAGGATAATTTAAAAAAATTCTTGACATATTATTATTTTAAGGTATACTATATAAAAGTAAATTGTAAGATGATTGGGTGGATTAATTTATGTCATATCTTGTCTTAGCAAGGAAATATCGGCCTCAGACCTTTTCTGAATTAATTGGTCAACCTCATATTAAAGAGACTTTGTCTAATGCAATTAATAGTGAACGGTTAGCACACGCCTATTTATTTGCTGGCTCACGGGGTACAGGGAAGACAACTACTGCCAGGATATTGGCTAAATGTTTAAATTGTGTTGAAGGGATGTCTACAACACCATGTGGTAAATGCTCTTCCTGCAAAGAGATTGCAGGTGGATATTCAATGGATGTGATAGAGATAGATGGGGCATCAAATCGCGGGATTGATGAGATACGGGAGTTGCGAGAAAGGGTTAAATTCCTACCTGCTAAGGCAAAATATAAGGTGTATATCATTGATGAAGTACACATGTTGACGAATGAGGCTTTTAATGCATTGCTAAAGACATTGGAAGAACCTCCTGAACATGTAATCTTTGTATTTGCTACTACTGAACCTCATAAAGTACCTCAAACTATTCTTTCAAGATGCCAGAGGTTTGATTTTAAAAGAATATCAGTAACTGAAATTTGTAAATTATTAAGAAAAGTAGCTGATATAGAAAAAATAGAGACAGATGATTTGACTCTGACCTTTATCGCACGGGCAGCAGAAGGTAGTATGCGGGATGCAGAGTCGATTTTAGACCAGGTAGTTTCCTTCTGCGGCAATAAGGTAACACAAGAAGATGTCTTGACAATATTAGGTATAGTAAAACAAGAGGTATTAATTACCTTCTGCGATGCAATAATTAAAGCTGATTCAAATAAGATAATTAAGCTGTTAAATGATGCAGTTGATGAAGGAATAGACCTATCACAATTTGCAAGGGATATGATGATGCATCTGCGTAATTTACTTCTGATTAAAGCAGGCTGTACTCCAGATTCAGTCATAGACCTGGCAACTGATAGTATAAAATTATTAGAAGTACAGGCTTCACAATTTACCCAAGAACAGCTTTTGAGTTTCATTGATGACCTTCAAAAGGCAAATGAGAATATGAGGCTATTTCCACTTCAGGCAAGGTTGATTTTAGAAGTAGCATTGATAAGGATTATTCAAGGGGATAAAAAAGAAACGATTGTGCCTACTACTCAGCCTATTGAGCAACCAAGACAATCTTTATCTCTTCCTCAAGTAGAAGATTCTAAACTTTCTATACAGCAAATAAAAGAAGCATGGGTTGAGGTGCGAAAGAATATTAAGAAGGAAAAACCTTCTTTAGATACTTCCATGGCATCTGCCGAATTTGTTGATTTAATTAATCATACCATTACAATTGGTTTTAGAAAAGGAGATTCCTTCCTTCGCGAAAGGATAGAAAAGCAAGAAAATAAAGAATTTGTTCAGCAGCAAATTAAAGAAATACTAAATTGCGACTTGAAAATTAAAACTATATTTATTAATGGAAAATCATCTGCTGAAGAAAAGACTACATCTAAACCCGAAATATTAGATATGGTTTTGAAGATTTTCCCAGAGGCAGAGATAATAAAAGAGAGAGAT
>JBFMDD010000030.1:0-2588 GCA_040754115.1 bacterium | reverse complement strand
TGTTTTTTACGACGGTCCCGAACCGACAAATTTAAGATACTGTATGAACTCAGCAGCAATGAAGTTCATCCCCAAAGAAGAAATGAAAGAAAGAGGATATGAAGAATTTCTCTGGTTGTTTGAATAAATAAATGAAAACTTTTTTTATTTGGTTACTGCTGTTGTTTTTTTGCTGGCCGCTGGCTTGCCTACCGGCAGGCAGGCTTTAGCGGCTTTGATTCTTTATCCATTTGTATGGCTTCTGCTTTTACCGTTCAAAATTCTAGGTATTGCTGTTGATGATGTTCTAGAACTGATTTCGGCAATAATCCATCTCCCATTGCGAATATTAAAACCTGGACACGGATCAAAATATTAAATAGTCATGTTACACAATCCCGACATGTCAGCGATTTTTTAGCCGATAAATATTTTACTATGTAGACAAATTTCTTCATTTTCTAATCATTATTCACATTCTATAGTAAAATATAATAAGGCGGTTTGCATAGTAAAAATTTCCGTTGATTTCCCTATAAGTCAGTAATAATTGAACATAACAATAAGATAGAATCTTCGGAATATATATTACCGCCATAATAAGATTGACTATATTATATCATATTGTTATCTTTCTATTATGCAAAATAAAAGAAAGGTAACAAGATGAAAAAGAAAATATCCTCTGTAAAGGAGACAAAAGATTCACATTCCTTAATTCTTGAAGGTCCTTGTGGAAGTTTAAGGATAGAACCTTCAGATAAGTTGTCAATGAAATTAGCTATGCTTTTTGAAGGTACTTGTCTATCCAAACATCCGAGTCAAGTGGCCGCTAAATATGGTTTTACAAAGCAACGGTATTATCAGATACTCCAGGATTTTAATGAAGGCGGTAGCAGTGCTATTATAGAAAAGAAAAAAGGACCAAAAAGAAACTATATCCGAACCGAGAGTATTGTCAATCAAATTCTAAGGTATAAATTTTTAGACCCGGAGTCTTCAGCCGAAGTGATTGCACAAAAAATTACCCAAGCTGGTACCAGGATAAGCACCAGGAGTGTAGAAAGAACCATTACAGAATATGGTCTACAAAAAAAAACTCCATTTGTTAAATCCAAACAAGAAGCCTCAAGAAATAGAAATACATCAGACAAAGCGTAATAGGAAAACCCTAAAAGTAACTGCGCAGAGCTTAGAAAGACAAGTAAGAGAATATTTATCTAGGAAACTATCCAGCATTTATTTGGGGCTATGGCTTCTTGTCCCTGAACATTTGAGATTAGGTAGTTGGGATTTGTTGAAAATGTGGAGCCGTTCTGAAGATAAGGACCTTAAGCCGAGACTAGCCTTACAAATGGTTAATGAATCTGCTTTGTGTGTAAATGGTCAGCGCCCGGTACGTTCTGTGTCTCATCAAGGATTTGAATTACTTAACGGATTGCCCTTTCTTGCCTCAGATGTCAGTATACATCAATTACTTAATGAACATACTATAAAGGAAGCCAAGCAGTTGCAGCAGGCACTTGGGAAGTTAAGATTATCAAGAGAGCACTATTCAAAAGAAGGTCTTTTTGCATTTGATCCACACAGAATTCACAGTTATACGAAACGAATAATGCCTGCGAAGAAAAAGGATAGAAGCAGCAAGTCTGAAAAAGTAATGCAGACATTTTTTTGTATTGATGCTATAACAGGTCAACCAATTAGCTTTAGAATTGGATGTTCTTCAACAACAACAAGTAAGGCTACAATAGAATTGATGGCAATGGTAAAATCGATCTTACCGTATAACGGCATAGCAATGGCAGATAGTGAGCATGTTACAGCTGCTATTATCAATGAATTTGCTGAAGACGAGCAAATCGATATTATAATGCCAATGCCTATGACAAGGAAGATAAAACAGATAATTGAAGCGATAAGCTATCAAAGGAAGTGGGCAGGCTATGCTTTGGGAGAAACGACCTATGAAATGAGTGGAGTAAGTTACCCGATAGAATTAGTTGTACAACGAACAAGTGAAATTAACAATGAATATAAATATAAGGCCTTTGCAGTTACTGGTCGAAAAGACCGGCTTAAACTATTAAGTGAAGATTACCCGGAACGTTGGAGGGTTGAGGAGTTCTTCAATTTTGAGGCGGCAATGGGTTGGAACAGAGCATCAACTATGAACTTGAATATCCGTTACGGAAAAATGTCGCTTGCTTTAATTGCTCAAGCAGCTACATATCAATTAAGACAAAAGTTGCCAAAGCCATATAAAAACTGGACTGCTAAACATCTGGCTGATTCCATCTTTAGAGGAATAGAAGGAGATTTAAGGGTAAAAGATGATACTATTATTGTTACTTTTTATGATTTCCCTGAAAACCTGAATATCAAAGATTACTATGAAAACTTGCCGAAAAAATTAATATCAGAAGGAATCGACCCTAGAGTTCCATGGTTATACAACTTTAAATTAGACTTCAAGTTTAAATAACTGAGTCAATTTTATTATACCTAAAAAATCGCTGACATGTCGGGGTTGGGCTTCTTAACTCGTTTACTATAGAGAGATGTGTAAAATGAGAAATGATAAAATGATTCAAGAGGCTTTCTAAGTG
>JBFMDD010000029.1:0-12504 GCA_040754115.1 bacterium | reverse complement strand
CAAGATAAAATCTCCATCACGAATAATTATGGAAAAGAAAAACAGAGAGAGCAACATGTAGTGACAATCTTAAAAATTAAGTGTAGTAATATCAATATGTTACAAATTTTGCTGTTGAACATAGGTTTTTACTACCAATTTCAATCAATTTCTATAAATTTCCATTATATATTTCTATCAGTTTCTATTTTTCTTGTAGTGTGAGATGAAAGTTTCATTTTCATTAGTGAACTTAACCATACAGGTCGGTAAATTGTGTCAATCAGAAATTCCCCAACTTATTTCTTGAATTTGAAATGAAATTCTTTAATATTTTTCCCCTTTTCCCCTTACTTACACCTGAACGCTTACTGAAAGTCTGTACATGGTGGGAATAGTTTGGGAGAGCCTAAAAATTCAAAAGATGTAAAATCCTCACTCTTAATATCACCTGTTACTGGATTTAAGAATCGACTACCTCCCAGATACACTCCATGTGGCTCACTACCAACAAAGGTATGTTTAAATATATCAACCTCAAAATCAATACCTTGTTTCAAAGTATAATTATACATATTTATCAATGATATTAACTTATCAGTTGGAAGTTTTAGCCATACCTTTACATCAACATTAATATCATTATCACGATTAGTAACATGGACTGTTATTGTGAGAATATCATTAGTATAATATTGAGGTTTATCTGTAAAAATAGTAATTGTAGGTAATAAGTATAGCTCTTTCATTGTCTTATATTCGAATACAGAAATACCTTTGTAATGAGTTTTGCTCTCAAACTCTTTATCAATTTTAACCATAGTATCTTTAAGTTCTTTATAAAAGTTAAAGAAATCTTTTACCTTGATACCTACAATAGTATCTGCCTCCTCAATTTCATCTTCTACTCGACTTATTATTACATCAGGTGAGACATACACCATTGGTACGACAGTGTGTAGATATTTTGCTAAGTTTGATGTATCACCAGAGGGCAGTTTTCCTTCTTCAGCCCTTTCATTGTACCACCAGGCAATAGCGGCAGAAAAATGTATGTTGACATCAGTATTATCATCTAAAGTATCTCTGATTTTACTAAGTAGCAGTACATACGACTGCATCAATATTTCTCGTATATCCCAGTCTCCATCCTGCCATTCATCTAATGCATGTGGCTCTGTATCGATATGGATGCCTTTGACAGAAGCCTCTGGATGAGTTCTACAATAGGCAATGACATCTTCTACTAACTTTATTCCCTTTTGATGCTCTGACTCATAAGTAAAATTAGGGTCTTCAAGTATCATGGCATGAACTTCAATACCTTCAGTATTAGCCTTGTTGATGAAATCCTGTAATTTAGCGGTATATGTTCCAGAGTAATTGGGATTTCCTTCATTAATCTTCCTAACATCAAGACTGAGGAACACTTCATTAATTTCCATCTTACATAAATAGTCAATTACCTCATTATTATCAAATTTTTCAAATTTATACATCCAAACATAGCGTGGAGGAGTAATATTATTTACTATAATTATATTGAATCTCTTTATCTTATTATTACCGGTATCGGCAATATAAATCCATTGATTTTCTTCATCTACTGCCAAGCCACATGGATGTTGAAGTTCACCATCTCCATTTCCCAAAGTGCCAAATATGCCAATGAGAGGAAAAGGAGAGTTATTATTATCTGCCTGAGCATTTAAGACAGATGATAGTAATATCAATAATAATGTTATTCCATAATAAGATAATCTCATCATTGTACTAATCACCCCTTTCAATAACTACCTAATTGCCCCTTAGCAATCTTACGGAAAGAAATCTGCATTTTTGCTACTTTCTTATACTTATCATCATACAGGCATTTAATAAACATAGATACTGCAAATTTTGGATTTTGAACTAATTCATCCCCTTCAAAAGTACATGTAACCAACTCATTAATAAAATCATAACCTACTATTTCTTTCTTTTTAGTCACAGCTAATTTCTCTAAATATTTTGTAGGAATTTCCAATATACCATACTCTCTCTTTAGCCATTGAGCTATCTCTGGGTTTTCTGTTGCTGCTTGAGTAATAATATCAGTTTGTAGATCAATCTCATCTGCACATTCATCATAGATAACCTCTGTATCATCTATTTCTATTTTTTGCCAATGAGCTAACCTATCAATTAAGATGGAATCAGATGACAGAATATTACTAATCTCACCTTCTACTTCTACATAACTATAATAAGATAGAGATAAAGTATCCTTAATGAATATCTTTAAATAGCTAATCTCGGATAAGTTTTCTGGATTAATTTTAATCACATCAATATAATTAAGGTCTGTCTGATAATCCCTTCGATAAACACCTTTAGCCTGGAGATAATCTCCTGTTCGATACATTCCTTCAGTTGAAGTCTTAAGTGGAATTATATTAGGTGAGAAGAAGATTATCTCAGTATCACCATATCCTGTTACCTTAAAATTAAAATCCTTTATTGTCTCAATTTTAGGTATAGGTAAAGGTTGCTTAATTTCTATTGACTCTTGCGGTGCTACTGAATTTACAGGTTGTTCAATAGTACTGATTTTTTTCTCAAATTTTAATTCTGGTATAGTTTCTTTCTTTACTGCCTTTTCTGCAAATACTACACTTGTAATACTTATTATCCACACTACCAAAAAACTTAAATATTGGTTCTTCATGTTGAAAAAGCCTCCTTTAACATCAAATCTTATTCTAATGTAAGTTACTGGGATGGTTCATTTTCGGGCAATTTCCTATGAGTTCTTTCGGATATTTATTTGTAAGTGTTCACAGAAAATTGAAATTGGAAATTAGAAATTGGGCTTTTACTTCTCTCCCTAATTTCTAATTTCAACTCTCTTTTCTTTCCGCAAGCTTTCAAACAAAAGTGAACCATCCCGAAATTTCCTGAACGGTTACCTTGAGAGATATATTAATTCATTCATAATAGAGGCAAATTCTGGTGGTAAGAAGGCTAATAGGATTTTGACCACCACATATAAATGTGGGACTATTTGAGAAGAGGCAATTAATTTATTACTATTTGCAATTGGGAATTTAGTTAAAATAATTACCAAAATAACTACTATGATAACTCCTCTTATAAAGCCAAATGCTACTCCTCCTACTCTATCTAACCAGCTTAATGCTAATTTTTTTAATGTCTTGTGAAGTAATACTCCAATAAAATTTATCAAGACACATACTATTAAAAAGATAACGACAAAGGCAATTATATTTGCCCATGTAGAAGAGGTAATAAATCGCATTAAAAAGATTGCCACTTTGGGATATAACAGATTAGCGACTATAATTCCTCCTACAATTAATAGTATAGAGAATACCTCTTTAATCATCCCCCTAAACAGACTAAAAATCATACTAATTACTATAATTATTAAAAAGAAAATATCTAATGCGTTCATTTTTTCTAACCCTTTCCTCTTATATGAAAGAAGTTGAGAAGATGAGAGGGTAATGAGAAGATGAGAAGATGAGAAGATGAGAAGATGAGAGGGTAAGAAGATGAGAAATTGAGTTCTTCTTCATCTTCCCATCCTCCTAACTTCCCATCCTCCCATCCTCCCATCCTCTCATCCTCCTAACTTCCCATCCTCTCATCCTCTCATCCTCCCATCCTCCTAACCTCCCAACCTCTTTCTTATTTCCCCACCTCATAAATCAGTGCTTCTTCATCACAATTAGGGAAGTGTATACATTTGATGCATTCTCCCCAGATTTTATGTGGCAAGGTAGATTTATCTATTAATTTAAATCCAAATGCCTTAAAAAAATCCGGGGTATAAGTTAAGACAAAAAGCTTACCTATTTCGAGTTCTTTTGCAGAATTAAAAACCGCATCAAGTAATTTTGCTCCTACCCCTTGGTTAGTCATCTCCTTAGTTACAGCTAAAGATCTTATCTCTGCCAGGTCTTCCCAGACAACATGTAAAGCACAGCAGCCAATTATTTTACTATCTATTTCAGCTATAAAAAAGTCTCTAATCCTTTCATATAATTCACTTAAAGAGCGGGGTAATAATTTACCCTCTTGCACATATAGATTAATGAGTTGTTGAATTTGTTGAACATCTTTAATTTTAGCCTTGCGAATGTAAATCTCTGCCATACCTCTCTACCCACTTTTGATTTAATTTATAAATAAAGACTAAAATTTCAGCTACTGCCTGATACAAATCTATCGGGATTTGAGTATCCAATTCTAATTTGGTTAATACTTCAGCTAAATTTGCATCCTCATAAATAGGGACATCATGGTCTTTAGCTACTTGAATAATTCGTTCTGCTAATTGACCTATCCCTTTTGCCACTATTTTAGGTGCTTGAGCTTTAGAGGGGTCATATTCCAAAGCTACTGCTTTTCTTCTTTGCTCCATAACTTATATTCCTTATTCGTCACCGTTCAGGTGTAATGAAGGGAAAAGGGCAAATAATGGGAAAATGGGAAATTTATTTTTATGTAGAGGGAGTTGATAGTTGTTCTGGTCGTTCCCACATTATAGTCTTTGCAAAAGTAAGTTCCTCTTTTTGAGAGAAAAGTATGTGAGCAGTGAACAGTCAGCAGTAAGCAGTGAACATACTGAGCACTGAAAATTAAAATTTGAAATGAAATTCTTTAATATGAACGTTTACTAATCACGAAACTTTAGGTTATGCAAATTCATCAAATCTACTATATCCTTTTTCAGTCTTAATTAATGTAGATTTAAAATAGGAATCTTTAGATTTTAGACATGGATTAATGGTACAACTTATGTTAGAGACAGCATAACCTGCACTTTTTAAATCAGTTAATAACCTTTGTATATTTTCCTCCACAAATTCCTTAATTTTTTTATCTTCGACTGCTATTTGGTAATAAGATGAGTTTCCTTGGCGAGTTATCTTGACTAAAACTTTACCCAATTCTGACATTTCTAAAAGAATATCAAAAGCTTCATATTCAGATTTTGCTCCTTTAGGAGAGATTTCTTCCTTAGTTTCAAATCTTTTAACTGCTAAATTATTCATCCCCAAATAGGATAAATTAGAGGTGCTAAAATATAGGTAATTTGTATCTAACTGTTTTGTTTTACCTATTTGTTTAGAGGTAGATTGAGTACTTTTAACTGTAGATGGGAGTAATTTAAATACAATTTTTGGCTCAAGACTCTTTATTTCTATCTGGACTCTATCGTATTTTTTGAAGGTAAGTGGACTTCTTGCTTTAAAAGTAAATCCTTTGAGTTTAAAAAGATAGGTTTTATTACCCAATACCTCTTCTACTACCCCTTCGAGTATGTTTCCTATTTTTACTTCAGGAGTTACCTTAAAATCAATTAATTTTTGGTCAATAGGTGGTAAAGGAGTAATATTCATTGTTTCTCAGAATTATGAAGCCTCAAAATTGATAATTGTTAATTGTTAATTAAGTTTGGGGTAAAGGGGAAATTAGCTCTTCAAGAAGACCAATAAAGTCAACGCTCAAATTTATCCGATAGTGTTCATTATAACCGCAGAGGTGCAAGGAGGGAGTATGTTTCTGTGCGTCTGTGCGGTAAATTTTACCTAAAACTTTTTTCTACCTCTTCTATTATTTTTTCTATCGGGATATTAGTCTTATCATCGAAGTAAGTAAATTCCTCTTTTTTAACCTCTTCTCCTTTAGTTTCTTTTTTACCTTCTTGTTCTTGTTCTTGTTCTTGTTGTTTTGTTTCTTCTACTACTTCATCAATAGCTCTTCCGAGTACTTTTTCTGCTCTCAGAGCCGCCTCTTCCGCCTTTTTAGCTACCGTTTTTGCCATCTCTTCTTCTATACTTAGCGGTACTTCTTCTACCCCTGGAGCTATTTCTGTAACAGAAATCCCTCCTTCTTCAAATTCATATGGAGTTACTGATTCACGCATAGGGCGTACTTCTTCAAGAATAGGTGCTACTTCTACTTTAAGCTCCTCTTCTGGAGGAGGTTCAACACCTATTTCAACCGTGCCCATTCCTTCGCCTTTTTTAGTATATACAAAGTTTCCCTTTATTTCACCCATGTCAACTATTCCGTGAATTCCTTTAGCCTTTGTATATGTAAATTCACCTTTTGCTTCGCCCATCTCAATTCTTCCTTCTATCCCCTTTTCCTTTGAATAGGTAAAATCACTTTTTACCTCACCCATATCTATTGTTCCAACAATTCCATGGTCTTTTGAATAGGTAAAGTCTCCTGGTACGCCACCCATATCTACGGTACCAAAAATACCTTTTTCTTTTGAGTAGCTAAACTTACCCTTGGCATCACCCATTTTTACTTTTCCTTCAATCCCTTTAGAAATAGAGTAAGTAAAATCACATAGTACACCACCCATATCTACCGTCCCCAAAACACCTTTTTCCTTTGAATAAGTAAAATCACCTTCTGCTCCACTCATGTCAATAATACCTACAACACCTTTTTCTTTTGAATATGTAAATTCAGGTACTATATCCCCCATTTCTACAGTTCCCGCAATTCCTTTATCTTTAGTATAGGTAAAAACCCCTGGTACACCACCCATGTCAACCGTTCCATGAACACCTTTTTCTTGAGTAAATGTAAATTTAGCCTCAGCATCACCCATATTAAAATTCCCTTCGATCCCTTTTGCTTTAGTATATTTAAACTTACCTTCTACACCATCCATATCTACGGTGCCAAAGACACCTTCTTCTCTTGAATAGGTAAACTTAGCTTTTGCGTCACCAAATTGTACTTCCCCTTCAATCCCTTTATCCTTTGAGAAGATAAACTCTCCTTTTGCCTCACCCAAATCTATGCTTCCTACAATTCCTTTATCTTTTGAAAATGAGAAATTACTCTTTACCTCTCCCATGTCTACAGTTCCCACAATTCCTTCTGATTTTGGCTCGGTTGTTTTTTTCATTCTTATCTACCTCCATTAAATATCTTTTTGTTACAAAAATCTAAATAATTTTGTAATATTAAGATTGCGGCTAATTTATCCACTGTTCCTTTCTGTTTCTTTCTCTTTGTTGAAAGAGTCTCTTTTAATATGTTTTTAGCTATTTTAGTTGTAAGGCGTTCATCCCATGTTTTCACTGGTATATTTAGATTTAACTTCATTGCATCAACAAATTTAAGTGTTTTAGTTGCTTGATGTCCTACCTCGCCACTCATTTGCTTTGGTAACCCAACAACTATTTCTTTTATCTGATAAGTATTAATTAATTTCTCAAGTTGTTTAAAAACTGATATATCATCATTTTCTCGAATAATTACATCTTTTCCTTGTGCTGTTATACCCAATTCATCACTAACAGCGATACCAATTCTGCGATCTCCTATATCTAAACCCATAATTTTCATTTATGTTTTCTTCTTCAAGGGAATTAGTGCTTCTGCTGTTTTCCCATATCCATTTATTCCATATTCTACACTTCTGCGAAGCCAACAAATTTCGCGTGTAAGTCTTTCTACCTCTTTAGCGAGATCATTTAACCCCTTTTCTTCGGTAAACAGTAGGATGTTTCTAACCTTTAGATCAATATGAAATGAATCATTATGTACTTCCTCAAATATATCTCTATAAGAAACAAACACTTCAATTTCTTTAGGTTTGGTAGTATCCTTCATATATTCTAGTGCTGGAGCAAAGAAAAACTTTATCTCTTCTTTTGGAGGAAGTACATTCAAGTTTTTAAAAATAGGCAGCTCAGAAAGTGTTACCTTGGGCTTCTCACGATATATTACATCTGGAGTAAACTTACAATTAAGATTAAATGCAGGTCCTCCACCTATATTTCGAATAACTACTTCTAATACCTGAATTTGCCCCACTTTGGGTTTAATATCTACCAGAACATAGGGCATATTTTCTGATTTGCGCACTTGTTTAATTTCTTCTACTAAATTGCATGATGCACTAACTGCTTTACGAATTTCCTTAGTCAGATACCAGGTTATACTTACAAAGACACCTGCTACTACTACTAATCCTACAATTGACCACGCCTGTAAAATTGATTCAAAAGTCATTTTTTATCCTCCTTTTTAGTTAATAATTGATTAAGTGGTAACTGGTTAAATAGCCACCATTCTTAATATCGGCTAAAAAAGGTATTTTCTTTAATCTGGATTACATTTAAAGCAAATCTTCATACATTAGAAACTTACTGCAAAGTTCTTTTGTTTTGGTTCTTACTCGAGCGTATACTTCTTCTTCCCCAATATTAGAGATAACCTCTCCAATAAATTGTGCAATTTCCTGCATTTGTTTTTCTTTCATTCCTCTTGCAGTCAATGCTGGTGTTCCAATTCGGATACCACTTGTAACAACAGCACTTTTTGTATCAAAAGGGATAGTATTTTTGTTGACAATGATACCTGCTTTTTCTAATGCCTTTTCCGCTTCCTGTCCTGTTATTCCTTTTGAAGTCAGGTCTACTAAAATCAGATGTGTATCTGTGCCTCCAGAAACAAGGTCAAATCCAAGATTAATTAATTCTTTAGCTAATGTTTTTGCATTTAAGAGGACTTGTTTTTGATACATTTTAAATTGTGGAGTCATTGCCTCTTTAAAACAGACAGCTTTAGCGGCTATAATGTGCATGAGTGGTCCACCTTGTATACCTGGGAAGACTATCTTGTCTATCAAATTCGCATATTTTCCCTTGCACATAATCATTCCCCCTCGAGGACCTTTTAATGTTTTATGAGTAGTGGTAGTAACAAAATCACAATGAGGAATGGGGTCTGGATGTAGTTTAGCAGCTATTAACCCAGCAATATGTGCAATATCAGCTAAAAGATAAGCGCCAACTTCAGATGCAATTTCCTTAAATTTATCAAATTCAATAGTTCTTGAATAAGCACTGGCACCGCATACAATCATTTTAGGCTTTTCTTCTTTTGCTATTTTTAGTAATTCGCCAAAGTCAAATAGATGAGTTTGTCTATTTACTTTATATGTGACTGCGTTGTAGATAATTCCAGAAAAACTTACTTTACTGCCGTGTGTCAAATGTCCACCACAACAAAGACTTAAGCCCATAATTTTATCCCCTGGTTTTAACATTGCCATATAAACAGCCATGTTAGCCTGTGAACCAGAATGTGGTTGGACATTGACATGTTCTGCACCAAATAATTCCTTTGCTCTTAATATAGCCAATTCTTCAGCACGATCAACAAAACTGCAACCACCATAATATCTTCTGTAGGGATAACCTTCAGCATACTTATTGGTCATTAAACAACCTTGTGCTTCAAGAATTGCTTGGCTTACCATATTCTCAGAGGCAATCATATTCAGATTATATACTTCATTTTTAGCCTCCTGGCAAATAAGCTCTGCTATTTCACTATCAACCTGTCTTAAATTCTCTAATGTATTTTTCATACTATATAATTATAATTCAATTCACTATGTTTTGTCAAGAAAAAAAAGTAAATCCACTTGTTGACAGAAGCAGGATTATGTGGTATAATTAGATTTATTATGAAGATTATATTTATATCCTGGGCGCCATATTGTAGTAGAAGTGATAATATAGCTAAGAAGTTTGGTGGGAAGTCGTATCTTGTATATTATGAAATATTTGGGAGTAATTACTTTACTATATTTTTTAAATATCTATTTCAATTTATAAAGACAATGAGAATACTTTTAAAAGAACAGCCAGATATTATATTTACAATGAGCCCACCTATATTTGCAGTATTACCTGCATATTTTTATACCAAATTTAATCCAGCGGGCTTTATTATTGATGCCCACACCGGGGCTATAATTGATAAAAGGTTTGGAAGAAGAGCATTATTTTTACATAAATTTCTTTCTAAATATAGTATAACCACTATCGTTACAAATGAGCACTTAAAATCTATAATAAACTCATGGAAGGCTCATGCAACAGTTATAAATGATGTTCCAGTAGAATTTAAAGAGATTGAACCTATTACATTAAAAGAAGGATTTAATCTTACATTAATAAACAGCTTTGCTCTTGATGAACCAATTGAGATATTTTTAGCTGCTGCAGAGAAATTACCTGATATAAACTTTTATGTGACAGGAGACCTGCGCGATGCCAAAAGAAATAAGAAGAAGATTAAACCTACTCCTTCAAATGTAAAATTTACTGACTTTTTACCTGATGATGAATATACGGCTTTGCTTAAAGCATCAGATGCTATTATGGTTATTACAACACAAGACCATACTATGCAACGAGGTGGCTATGAAGCTGTATCTTTGCAAAAACCATTGATTATCTCAAACTGGGAAATATTAAGGAAAACTTTTTATAAAGGAGCTGTATTCGTTGATAATACACAAGACGGAATTGTAAATGGGATACTACAGGTAAAAGATAATATTGAAAAATATAAAAAAGAGGTAATTGAATTAAAAAAAGATAGAGCAGAAATTTGGAATAACTCTCAGCAAACTCTTGAATTACTTATCTCTGAGTATTTGAATAAAAGGAGAAGGGGATAAAGATGTAGAGCAGAGAAAAAATTTTGGAGTGACACCACTTGGAATAACACCACTTGTGGTGTCATGACAGCACAAGTGCTGTCACTCCGATATTAGCTGTTACTCCCATATTAAGTGTAGTTTTTAAGCTGCTGATAAATTTTATAATAATTGTAAGCGTTCAGGTTTATACACATGACCGCTTACATTTCTATTATATTTTAATCCCTGCCATATCTAATATTTCTGGGACTATTTCTTCCTTGCCAATAGCCATAATATGGACACCTGGGCAGATATTTTCTTCTTTAATCTGTCTAATTTGGCGTGCAGCAATCTCTATGCCTTTTTGAAGTCTTTTGTCCTTTTCTACATCAGACATTTCATCAATAAGCTCCTGAGGTACAGTTACACCTGCTACATTGGCATTAAGATATTTTGCCATACCTGGTGAGGTAAGTACTAAAATACCAGCCAGAATTTTTACCTCGAATTGTCTGGCATAATCCATAAATTTCTTGAGCATGTCCATATTATAGACTGCCTGTGTTTGAAAGAACTCAGCTCCTGCTTTGACTTTTTTACGGAATTTGAGTAGTTGTGGCTCCATCCGATCAGCCTCAGGTGTAGCTGTTGCTCCTACACAAAACTCTACTGCTCCATCAAGCTCATTGCCTCCGAGATCCTTACCATTCATAAGGGTTTTGATTGCTACAACTAACTGAACTGAATCTATATCAAACACCTGTTTACTTCCTTTATGGTCACCCAGACTAATATGGTCTCCAGTTAAACAAAGGACATTGTGTATACCAAGCACATGAGCGCTGATTAAATCTGACTGCAGTGCCATACGATTACGGTCACGACAGGTCATCTGCAAAATTGGTTCACCACCATGGTCTTTGATAATATGACACGCAGCCAAAGAAGAAAGCCGCATAACCGATGACTGGTTATCCGTAACATTTAGCCCATGAACCTTATCTTTTAACAGCTCGATATGCTCAACCATCTTCTCAATATTTGTGCCCTTAGGAGGCCCAATCTCTGAGGTCACCACAAACTCTCCTGATTTTAATACTTCCTTAAATGGTCTTGCCATCTATTTCTCCTTTATCCTTTTTTCTTCAATCCGCAATCCAAAATCCAAAAATCACTCTACCTTTACATCCTCCCTGATAATTCTTCTCTGCCCTTTATCTCTATCAGTAGACCAATCTTTTGGTGGAACTATATCCTCAATTTGTTCAAGTTGTCCCAATATCTTCAATCGTTCATATATCAACTGCCAACCGCAGTCCATTTCCTTATCCACCTCGCATTTACCCGCCTGGCTGCCACCACATGGCCCATTAAGCAATCCCTTTGAACAACGGGCAATAGGACATACTCCACCAAACTTACCTAACTCACAGTTACCACACCCACGACAATTTTCTATCCATAGTCCATGTTTCTTTGGCATACCCATAAAGGTAGTATTAAGAGCGGGATAAACTGGCTTATCACTAAACCGTTCAGCTAAGGCTTGTACTCCTACCCCACAGGCAGAAGAAAGCACAGCATCCACTCCTTCAATCTTATCCTTTAATTCATCCACAAACTCCCATTCACACTGTCGTTGAATACACCACTCACTAATTTCAGGCTCTTTCCCATCCAATTTCAGTGCCATTCGCAATGCAGTAGCAATAATTCCTACTTCTTTCTCTCCTCCAGCCATACAGACCGTAACACAGGTACCACATCCAACCACCAGTATTTTGTGGTAGGAACCTACCATTACTTTTATTTCTTCAATTGGTTTTTGTTCTGCAACTATCATTTATATCTTCCTCCCATGCTTATATCGTATAAATTATTTCGACCTGTACGGTTAAGTTCGCTAATGAAAATGAAGCTTTCATCTCACACTACAAGAAAAATAGAAACTGATAGAAATATAATGGAAATTTATAGAAATTGATTGAAATTGGTAGTAAAAAACAATGAATTTCCATAAATTTTTGCTTCGCAACATTCTTCGA
>JBFMDD010000028.1:0-11409 GCA_040754115.1 bacterium | reverse complement strand
TATACTCAACAGGGGCATAATCTGTGATTTTTGGGGACGGTTCACTTTTGTTTGAAAGCTTGCAGAAAGAAAAGAGAGTTGAAATTGGAAATTAGAAATTAGGGAGAGAAGTAAAAGCCCAATTTCTAATTTCCAAAAGAAATCACCGTGAAAACGATGAAAATAAACCGTTCCTAAATAGCTCAGTTAATGGCAGTGTCCAGTATAAATTCAATAAAGGTTAAATATGTTATGGGAAAATTTATCTCTAAAATGAGCTTATTGACCTTATTTAGTGTTGCCTTTGGACATCTTGAAGGAGTAGTAGTAGTATATATCCGTAATATATTATTAAAACCTATTCCCATAGAAGAATGGGCAAAGGCTACTATAGTAGGGGTAATGCGTGAGTATAACCTGCTATTCATTGAGCAGACACGAGAGGCAGCTACGATTGTTATCCTTTTATCTCTATCTATATTAGTTGGTAGAACATTTTTAGAAAAGTTCTGTATCTTTCTCTGGACATTCGCTATCTGGGATATATTTTACTATGTAGCTTTATATATATTTCTTGGTTGGCCACCTTCATTGTTTACGCAAGATTGCTATTTCCTTATTCCATATCCATGGATTGGGCCAGTAATTTTACCTATTGGAGTCTCTGTTTTGATATTAATTATCACAGGCTATGTACTATTTAAAATAAATATTAGAAATTAAGTAACTATTTAGCCATCTGAAGCGGAATTCGGGTAATTATTAGTAATCAGGTAATTGGTAATCGGTTTTAACGCTTTATCTGAATTACTAATTACCTGCTCACCTGATTTCCATTACACTTCACCTGGGTAAATAGTTACTGCTTTGTCACATTAATTGTTAAATCTAACCACAGAGAACACAGAATTTAAGAAGATGAGAAGATAAGAGGATGAGATTTTTAAATCTTGATTCCTCAACTTCTTAACCTCTTCCTCCTCCGTGACCTCTGTGGTTTAATTCCTTTAAAATAATTTCTGTGACAGAGTATTACAATGTAGGAGAGTGATTCAAAATGTCAAATGATGTAAATTTAAACGAATTAGTAGAAAGGTGTGGAGATTTGGGTAAGAAGAAGGTTAAAGAAGTAATGAGCAGAGATATAGTTACTGTAAGAGAGGATAGTAAATTCATTGAGTTTGTTACTAATATTGAGATGTATGATTATGTAGCATTCCCGGTTTTAGATGAAAAAGATGAGTTAGTTGGTATAGTCTCACAGACAGATTTACTTAAATTAATCTCATTTCATAGACATTCTGAAGCGATGATGTTAGCCACAGATGCCTTTTTAGGCATCCCTTCTATACGCGCAATAATGACTACCAGACCAATAACTTTATCTCCTGATGATACGGTAGGAGACGCAGTTCAATTAATGGTCAAATATGGCATCCAGAGTATACCAATTGTAGAGGAGAAACATGTTATTGGAATGATGGTAAAAAAGGATATAATCCAACAAATCTTAAGCCTAATGGGGTTATAAAAAATGGAGATATTTCTTGAATTAGGATTAATTTTAATATTAGTAAAACTTCTTGGTGAATTATTTGAGCGATTAAAATTACCCTCTATATTTGGTGAAATATCATTAGGGATAATTTTGGGACCTGTATTGGGTGTAATCATCATTACACATAATAATCACCTTACTGTTTCTGCACAGATAATTAAAATTTTAGGTGAGATAGGTGCTATATTTCTGTTGTTTTCTATTGGTTTTGCAAAAGTAGATTTTAAAAAGATTACTGTATCTACCAGAAAGGTTTTCCCAGTAACAATCTTAGGTGCCATATTCCCTTTTTTAGGAGGATTTATTACCGGATATATTTTCTCTAGGACCATCTTTCCCTATACTCCAATCAAAGGTGCTTTATTAATAGGAACCGCTTTAGCGGCTACAAGTATTGGAGTAAGTGTGCGCACATTAATGGATTTAAAATATCTAGCCACTATTGCAGGAGCTACAGTATTATTTGCTGCTGTTTTAGATGACTTCCTTAGTCTATGTACCTTAGCCATAGTATCAGGAATTATTCAGACAGGGGTTGTATCTTATCTTTCTATTATAATAACTATAGCAGAGTTAATAGGTTTTATGTCATTAGTATATTTGGCTGGGAAATTCCTTTTCCCATCACTTGCAAAATTAACTGATAAGATGATGGTAGAAGAAGCTACTTTTGGACTTATTATTGGAGTGCTTTTTGTCTTTTCTTATTTTACACATATATTTGGATTGAGTATGATAATAGGGGCATTTCTGTTTGGTGCAGGTATATCAATGATTCCAAGATTAAAAACAGATGTGGCAGTTCACAAGGTTAGAGGAATAGCAGATGGGTTTTTTGTACCATTCTTCTTTCTTAATATAGGACTTATGTTTGATTTTAAGACTGTTGGGAATGTAGGAATATTTGCCATTATAATTCTTTTGAGTTTAATAGTAAGTCAAATTATAGGCGGTTTTCTTGGAGCAAAGATGGGTGGGTTTAACATAAAAGATTCTTTTATTATTGGAACAGCACTTATCCCAAGAAATGAAATTGCATTAGTAGTTAGTACCATTGGATTAGAGAAAGGGATATTAAGCACACAGGTATTTTCTGCATTAGTATTAATGGCACTTGTTACTACCATCATCACACCTTTATTACTAAGGTTAATAATTGGTAGCCGTTGAGGTGTGTAAATAAGTAGATGTAGAGATGGTGAAGGTAAGAAATCTGATAATTACATCTGACTACTTATATTAAATTCAATATGCGTTTTAAATTTGGCATCATTTTTTTCAGGGAAATCGTTACGGAAGTGAACACCCCTTGACTCTTCGCGCATCAAGGCTGCTTTTTGGATAAATCTTGCTATTGTTAGCATATTTTGTAGTTCAAAGCCTGGTTGAGTTGAAAATTCCTTACGCATTACATACGAAGACCAGAAGTCTATTTCTTTTTGTGCATCCAATAGTTTATCTTTTTCTCGTTCAATGCCCACATCCCGCCACATCAAACTTTTAAGAGAATTTCTAACATCTTCTATATCTAATTCCTCTATGTATTTATCTTCGAAGGCATGAGAGATATTGGGAAATGATTTTATCTTTTCTTTGTAGTTACCTGCTTCATATCCCGCTCTATAGCCAAACACCAGGCATTCTAAGAGAGAATTACTTGGCAGGCGATTGGCTCCATGTATGCCTAAACATGCACACTCACCACAGGCATATAATCTTTCAATATTAGTATGAGTAGCTAAATCGGTTTTTATTCCACCAATAGTATAATGAGCAGTAGGTCTAACAGGTACCAGGTCTTTCTTTATATCAATCCCAAATGAAAGACATATCCTCATTATATTTGGAAACCTATTTTGCAATAATTCATCACCTAAATGAGTCATATCTAAATATACATGGGCATCATTAGTCTCTTTTAACTCTGTCAGTATACTTCGTGATACTACATCTCGTGGAGCTAATTCTAAAGCAGGATGATACCTCTGCATAAATCTTTCACCATATTTATTCTTTAATATTCCCCCTTCGCCTCTAACCGCTTCAGAAATCAATGCTCTGGAAGCCCCTGCAATATAAAGAGTGGTAGGATGAAATTGTATAAACTCCATATCTGTCAAAGTTGCGCCAGCACGATATGCAAACGCCATTCCATCCCCGGTAGCAATAATGGAATTAGTCGTTTCACGATAAATCTGGCCAACTCCACCTGTTGCTACAATTGTCTGCTGGGCAAAAATCACATATCTTTTTTTATCTTTTGACTGAACAATAGCACCATAACAGGTGTTATCTTCAGATAGTAAGTCTATTATAAATGTATCTTCTAAGATAGTGATATTTTCTTTCTGTTGAGCTTTTAAAATCAATGTCTGCTCGACTTCCACACCAGTTGCATCACCTTTAGCATGGATTATTCTTCTTGTAGAATGTCCTCCTTCTTGAGTAAATAATAGTTTCCCATCTTTTTTGTCAAAGTCTGCGCCCCAGTCAATTAATTCACGAATCCGTTGAGGACCTTCTTCAACCAATATCCTAACTGCTTCCTCATTACATAGTCCATCACCGACTTCTAATGTATTTTGTAAGTGACTTTCATAAGTATCATTTTCGGTTAAAACAGCTGCTATACCGCCTTGAGCAAGTTCTGTATTACATTCGTGTAGTTTATCTTTAGTTACTATCAGTACCTTACCGTACTTAGCTACCTCGATTGCAGCCCGCAATCCTGCTACTCCACTACCTATTACTAAAATATCGGTTTCTATGTTGTGGAGGTTGTTAGTATCAAATGTTACCAAATATCTCACTACAACTTCACCAACTTTGTATCTAAAATCTCATCCTGCATGTTAATTTCTTGTAATACTGATTCTGGAATAGGTTCATCTACATTTAAAACTATCAATTGTTTTCCACCAATAGCCTTTCTGCCCATTTGTAGTCCTGCGATATTAATATTATTCTTGCCTAATATAGTCCCAATCTTACCTAAAACACCTGGTTTATCTATATTTGAAATAAACAGCATATCTCCTTGAGGAATAGCATCTATTCTGAATCCATCAATCTCTACAATTCTGGCATCATTCTTTTGGAATATACTCCCTGCAATTTGCGATGTTTTTTCGTCTGTTTTTAGAGTCACAGTAATAAGGTTGACAAAATCTTCTTCTTTAGTCTCTTTGTTTTCAATAACCTCTATTGCGCGTTCTTTGGCGATAAATGGTGCATTGACATAATTAACCACTGGCTCTTTAAGTATAGTAGCTAACATCCCTTTAAGTACAGCTACAGTAAATGGTGCAACTTCGTAGCTGGCAATTTCACCCGACACTTTTATTTCGACCTCCTTGATACCACCAGAAATCAATTGAGCATGTAGAGAGCCTATTTTTTCAGATAATGTTAAATAAGGTTGTACCTCCTGAAGTATATCTGGGTCTACCTGTTGAATATTGAGTGCATTTCTAATCGGTCCACCGGTTAATGCATCTACTATTTGGTGAGCCATTTCTATTCCAACATTTATCTCTGCATCATAAGTAGAGGCACCAAGATGAGGGACAGTAATGCAATTATCAAGTTCAATCAGTGGACTACCAACCGGTGGTTCATTGACATAAACATCTAAAGCTGCCCCGGCGACCTTACCTGATTTAAGTCCCTCATAAAGAGCTGACTCGTCAATTAATCCACCTCTGGCACAGTTGATTATCCTGACTCCATCTTTCATCTTGTCAATTTCACCCTTAGAAATCATCCCTTTAGTCTCGTCAGATTTAGGGACATGTAGGGTAATATAGTCTGATTTTCGGTATAATTCATCCAGTTCGACTAATTCTACACCTATTCGTTTTGCCTTTTCTTGTGAGATGTATGGGTCATAACCCAGGACTTTCATATTAAAGGCTAATCCTAATTGGGCAACATAAGCACCAATTCTACCCAGTCCTATGACACCTAATGTTTTTCCAGATAGCTCTACGCCGGTATATTTTGTTTTTTCCCACTTGCCCTCTTTAACAGATTTATTTGCCTGCGGTATATTTCGAGATAAAGCTAAAATCATACCTACCGTATGTTCAGCAGTAGAGACAGTATTTCCACCTGGGGCGTTCATAACGATAATCCCTTTTTGAGTAGCAAACTTCACATCGATATTATCTACTCCCACACCTGCTCTACCAATTACCTGTAATTTTTTACCTGCCTCAATTACCTCTTTAGTTACCTTTGTCGCACTTCTGACGATAATTGCCTCGTAATCACCAATACAGGCAAGTAATTCCTCTGGTTTAAGTCCCTTTTTAACATCTACCGCTATTGATTCTACCTTTCCTAAAATCTCCAATCCCTCCTTAGATAACCCATCACTAACTAATACTTTCTTCATATTTTTTAACCTCCTTTCTAATCTATGAACGCTCTCGGATAAAATTGAGCGTTGATTTTATTAGTCTTCCAAACAGACAATCTTCTTTTCACACCCACCGAAGGAACAAGGATCAAGGTACAAGGAACAAGATTACTCTACCTTGCTCCTTTCTCCTTGAACCTTGAACCTTATTTTTATCCGAGAGTCTTCTAATCTATTCTAACCTATCAATTGCCTCTTCTATCCTATCTAACCCTTTTTCTATATTTTCAAGAGATGTAGCGTAAGATAGTCTGATATAATTGGGTGCACCAAATGCATCTCCTGGGACTACTGCTACTTTTGCCTCTTCTAATAAAAACTCAGTTAACCCAAAAGAGTTATTGATAGATTTTCCATTAAATTTTAAGTCATAGAGAGCTGATACATTAGGGAATGCATAAAATGCCCCTTTAGGAGTTCTACATGTAATTGCTTTAATCTCATTCAACCTGTTTACAATAACCATGCGTCGCTTATCAAATTCAGCCACCATTTCAGGAATACATTCTTGAGCACCTGTTAAAGCTGCCAGAGCTGCCTTCTGAGATATCGATGTAGGATTAGATGTAGAATGAGATTGGACATTTGACATAGCAGAAATAATCTCTTTTGGTCCTGCGGCATAGCCAATACGCCAGCCTGTCATACTATATGCCTTTGAAACACCATTGATAGTGATGGTTAAATCCTTCACTTCTGAGCCCAAAGCAGCAATGCTAAAATGCCTTTCCAAATCATAAATCAAATACTCATAAATTTCATCTGAGATAATGTAAATCTTGTTGTCTATAGCTATTCTTGCCAGCTTTCCCAACTCTTCCTTCGAATACACCGAGCCGGTTGGATTACATGGTGAATTAAGAATAACGGCTTTAGTTTTAGGAGTAATAGCCTGGTGGAATAACTCTCCAGTTAATTTAAAATCGTTTTCCTCCCGGGTATCCGTTATGATAATTGGAGTAGCACCTGCCATCTTAACCTGCTCAACATAACTGACCCAGTATGGAACTGGGATAATTACTTCATCTCCATCATCACAAAGCACAAAGATAGCATTAAAGAGTGAATGTTTAGCACCACATGAGATTAAGATTTGTGTTGGTTCATAATCTAAGTTATTATCTCGTTTAAGCTTTTCACATACTGCCTTTTTTAACTCATGTATTCCAGAGTCTTGAGTATATTTAGTAAAGCCAGAATTAATAGCCTCAATCCCTGCTTCCTTAATTGGTTGTGGTGTATCAAAATCTGGCTCTCCAGCTCCAAAACTAATGACATCAATTCCCTCCACCTGCATTTGCTTAGCCTTAGCACTTATAGCCAGTGTAATTGACTTGGAAAGTTGACTTACTCGCTTAGATAACACCATATTAAAATTATCTCCTCGCCTAGTGCTCTGTCACAGAAATTATTAAAGGAATTAAACCACAGAGGTCACAGAGGAGGAAGAGGTTAAGAAGTTGAGAAGCCTGTCCTGGCGACAGGCCAGGGATAAGAAATTGAGGAATCAAGATTTAAAAATCTCATCCTCTTATCTTCTCATCTTCTTAAATTCTGTGTTCTCTGTGGTTAGATTTAACAATTAATGTGACAAAGCACTATTATTCCCCTCTTGAGAGGGGTTAGGGGTATGTTTTTCCCTTCACCTATCTTAATTAACAATTAACAATTATCGGGACGGTTCATTTTCGGGCAATTTCCTATGATTTCTTTCTAATATTTATCTGTATGAAATTGGAAATTCGAAATTCGAAAATGGAAAGAAAAACTTCTAATTCTATGCCAATTTTCTAATTTCCAATTTCTAATTTCTACCTTTCAATTTCAACTCCCTTTTCTAACCGCAAACTTTCAAACAATAGTGAACCATCCCTCAATTAACAATTATTAATTATTATTTAGGGACACCACCGAATTCTTCTGGTAAAATATAATCTCCGTATTTTTCACTTGCCTTTTCTAATCTTTGTCTTTGTGACTCCAATACTTCAAATACTATCTTCGGTGTATCAAAAACCTGTGTTTTATAGATCTTTTTTATCCGTTCAATCTTGGCTAAATTTTCTTGAATCCTTATCATAAACTGTTTGTCATAGCTATCTTGAGTATAGTCCTTGTTAAGGATTTTCTTAAATAACCGTTTAATGTCTTCATACTTTGGTATCCGACCGGTAGGTGTTTCAATTGCCTCGACCTCATTGTGTACACGCAATTCCATCCATTTATACCAGACCTTTTTATCTATCTTCTCATTTAAGAACTTCCCTATTTTATCTTTCAAAAAGTAATTCACAGAGAAAATAATAGGTGGCTTTTTCAAGTCATTGCCAAAATCCAGGTTATTCTGGATATATTTACCTATCGGGATAGATAAAAAGTCCAGGTTAGACATGGGGTTAAACTCCCTTACACCTTCTTTACCCAATGTAGCGGCGGTGGTCTCAGATTCAAGTGATGCCCCTTTAGTTATTATACCGTGCACCCAGTCAAACGCCTCTTCAACTGGCACAGAGGTATCTGAATCTCTACCTCCATAGACCATTCCTGCCACTACAACACCACAAGGGTCATTAAGTTTTGAATCTACATTATCTAATATATTCAAATTAAGTGTAAATCTGGCATTGGGGTGAGAGCATGGAATCTCTTTACCATTAGTATCCTTTTTCCCAATAGTCCAATCCCCTGAATGGTTATAACCTCTTGGAGGAACCTTTCCATCTTTTCCAATCCAATGCACACCTCCATCTTCAGTAACAAGTACATTGGAAAATATAATCTCATTCGGGGTATGCAATGCCTTCCACTGTAGAGGGTCATCTTCAGAGTTTACTCCTTGTATTATGCCAAACATCCCTTTTTCTACATTAACTGCCCTAACCACTCCATCCTTTTTTCTAAGGTAAGCTATATCATCTCCAACAATAGTTTCCCCATCTAACATAGCAGTAGAAGTTTTTCCACAGAGAGAAGGAAATGCGCCGGTGAAATAAGTTACCCTACCATTAGGTCCATGAATGCCCATAATGAGCATATGTTCCGTCAACCAACCTTCTTCTGCGCCTCGTTTTATTGCCAGCCGCATCGCCAGCTTTTTAAGTCCAATGGTATTACCGCCGTACTGGGTGTTGGTACTATATACGATATTGTCTTCAATATCAATATATATTCTCCGTTTATCAATATTTTTGCATACCTTCCTTTCATCTACTTCACCTTGAGAATGAACGAACTTAAAGAAATGAGCATCACGCCCCTCTCTTACAAATTCCTCATACCCAGCTCGATACAGAAGGTCTTCGCTGTGTGCCACATAAGCGGAATCGGTAAGCTGAACACAGGGTATGGAAAATTCAGAGTTAGTTGGTCCTAAACAAAAAAATCGGACATACAATTCCTTACCTTTCATAATATCTTTAAGAATTTCACGAATTGCAATTATTGCTTCATCCCTATCTTTAGTTTGTATATTTTGACCCAGGTTAACACCTTTAGACACAAGGATACCAGTATTTTCCTTATCCCTGCCTTGGTCATAAAAACTATCAAAATGAATGGTATGTCCTTCCATAGCCAGTTTGCTTTCCTCACCATTTCTTATAGCTGATTCCCGAATGTATTTAATCTCCTCTTCAGAATCAGTACAGATAAATACCTTCGCAGGATTACACAGTTCAACATACTCGGCTATAAATTGGTGAAGTTTGGGATTATCTATTCTGATAAGTTTTTGATAATCTTTTTCCTCTAATCGATACTTTAATGTATTCATTGTTTTTTCATCCATTGTTTCATATCTCCTTTTTATTATCAGAACGTTCTCGGATAAAATTGAGGGTTGATTTTATTAGCCCTTCCAAACAGACAATCTTCTTTTCACCCCCACCGAAGGAACAAGGATCAAGGTGCAAGGAACAGGGGCTTTCCCTACTCTTCACCTCTTCCCATTGATTTCACAAGTGCTGTTTCCAACCCCATTAGCATCCTTCTCTTTTCCATTCACCTTAATCCTTGAACCTCGATCCTTGAACCTTTTTATCCGAAAACCTTCTTATCAGTAGCCAGTAGAGAGATTTTTTATCTCACCTTTTTACCCTTAATAGGGTAGTAACACTTTAGTCATCTGAAGTGGAACTCTGGTAATCGGTAATCAGGTAATTGGTAATCGGTTTTAACGCTTTATCTGAATTACGGGACGATTCATTTTATCGTTTTTCCTATGATTTCTTTTGGACATCTATTTGTAAGCATTTACAGAAAATTGAAATTGGAAATTAGAAATTGGGCTTTTATTTCTCTTCCTAATTTCTAATTTCGAATTTTCAATTTCAACTCTCTTTTCTTTCCGCAAGCTTTCAAACAAAAGTGAACCGTCCCAAATTTTTTAATATTCTCCCCTTTTCCCCTACTTTCCATTTTCCCTTACTTACACCTGAACGCTTACATTTTTTACAAGGTTATAGTATATATTATATGTGCCTACTTTGTCAAACAAATTCTATAAAATTTTTCGACCTGTGCAGTTAGGTTTAAGATTATTATTCTTTTCTTACCTTAAAAATGTAAGCCTGTTCCTGATAGGCTCGGAATAACTTTGATGAGACAAAAATGAGAAAATTTCACCTTTAGCCGTGAGATTTGGGACACACTTACCCCTCATTATACTTGAAGAGGGCATAATTTACGATTCTGTATCTGCGTAGGTTGTCAGGTTCAAGGTTCAAAGGTTCAAGGTTAGAAAGCTAACCCTTCAACCGTGAACCCTGGAACTGAGAATCTAAGTTACAAAAATCACAGATTATGCTTGTGTTGACTATAAATCAGGTGCTGGTTGGCTTTGGTTGGGGAAAAGTAGGATTAAGAAACAGGTGAGAATCTAAGAGAAGGTTATCATCCTCCAGAGGCATTTGCCCTCCTAAAACCACTTCTTAGGTTTTGGCATGGTCTTTAATTCACAATTCAAGATGCGACTTTCTCTAGTGCCCTGTCGCTACTCAATTGATGTCCCCCCTGGCGGGGGATTAAGGGGGTGGAATATGAAATCTGAAAATAGAAGAATCCACCTCCTACCCCCGCCAGCGGGGGACAACGGCAAATCAATCACTTGAATGGCGACAGAGCACTAGTGTCGCGTTGACTAAGTTTTGCACCAGTATCGTGTTATAGAACTCGAAATAGGTGATAGGTGATGGGTTATGGGTAGTAGGGATATTACCCATTACCCATTACCCATTACCTATCACCCACCACCTATATTTGATTAGGGGTGATAATCCTTGAAAATGGTGCAGAATTTCCTCAACCCGACACTAGTACCGTGTTAGATAAATTATGCAACAATATTCTTCCCGAACAAGTTCGGGCTTCCATACCTATTCTGTGTTGGATGCCTCAACTGGATGCCTCAACTTGTTGAGGATTCTCTTGCAAAACTTCTTCAACAGAGTACTAG
>JBFMDD010000027.1:16810-17867 GCA_040754115.1 bacterium | reverse complement strand
CTAAAAAATCCTCTATATGCTTACGCAATTTCCCCTCATCATAAATGCTCTTCATCACTAACAAAGCTATCCTTATACCTACATCCCCAAATATCTTCCACTTTATCTCCTCATCACTATACCTCGATAAATCCGTCAATAAATATTCAAAATCAGGTATGTAACTCTTTAATCCCTCATCTATCCCTTTGAAATATTCAGATAATCCCTTTTCTATCCATCGCTCTTTCCCATGATAAAAAATGATAGGAATAACAGGCATTAGATTCTCTTTCTGCTTAATATTTGTCTCCCATATCTTCAATATATATCTTAAAATCTGTAAGTGTGGATAATTGACTACAGTGCTTTTATGTTCAAATAAAAGTGCAATCTTAATTTGAACATTGGTCTCAGATTTATAAACACAATTATAAACAATGTCTGCAAAGTTTTCTTTTAACTCTTCGTCAATGTAGGAATTATTATCTAATTCTAATGTTGATAGGTCAAGCTTCTTCTTTAAACCCTCCGAAAAAATACTATTGATAAAGTCAATGATATGCTCTTTCTTTGAAAATACCTCTTTGAAAAATGTGTCATGCGGATTAGTTATATTCATTTAGTGCCTCTTCTTTTTATTGGTTGCAATGTCAAAATAATCACAGTAGACTCATCAGTGACAAAATACTATATGCTGAAAATCAAAATATCAAAAACCAAATCTCGATTATTAAATCAGCATATTCCTCAATGTGTTGTTGTTATACTCTTCTCTATTTCTTCTTTTGAAAGTCCAGTTATCTTAGCAATCACTTCTATATTAAATCCCTCTAAATACATAGCCTTAGCCGTCTCTACGGCTTTTCTATATTCACCTTGCTGTAAGCCTTGCTGCATTCCTTGCTGTAAACCTTGCTGTAAACCTTGTTCCATCAATTTCATAGCGGTAGTCATTGTTACTTCACCTCCTCTTTCTGAAATTCTTTTAACTGCATCTCTTATCTCTTCTACCTCTATCTCAGTACTACTATAAATATACCTGATAACTCCTTCCAAAAACTTTATCCCCTTCTCC
>JBFMDD010000027.1:0-16800 GCA_040754115.1 bacterium | reverse complement strand
CTAAAAAATCCTCTATATGCTTACGCAATTTCCCCTCATCATAAATGCTCTTCATCACTAACAAAGCTATCCTTATACCTACATCCCCAAATATCTTCCACTTTATCTCCTCATCACTATACCTCGATAAATCCGTCAATAAATATTCAAAATCAGGTATGTAACTCTTTAATCCCTCATCTATCCCTTTGAAATATTCAGATAATCCCTTTTCTATCCATCGCTCTTTCCCATGATAAAAAATGATAGGAATAACAGGCATTAGATTCTCTTTCTGCTTAATATTTGTCTCCCATATCTTCAATATATATCTTAAAATCTGTAAGTGTGGATAATTGACTACAGTGCTTTTATGTTCAAATAAAAGTGCAATCTTAATTTGAACATTGGTCTCAGATTTATAAACACAATTATAAACAATGTCTGCAAAGTTTTCTTTTAACTCTTCGTCAATGTAGGAATTATTATCTAATTCTAATGTTGATAGGTCAAGCTTCTTCTTTAAACCCTCCGAGAAAATACTATTGATAAAGTCAATGATATGCTCTTTCTTTGAAAATACCTCTTTGAAAAATGTGTCATGCGGATTAGTTATATTCATTTAGTGCCTCTTCTTTTTATCGTTGGTAATGTCAAAATTAATCACAGTAGAACAGAAAATAAAGAATAATTTTACCTAAAAATATAGAGTTTTTTCTCGCCAAGTGCATTTTTTTTGCATCTTTGTGCAAGACTTCCTTCAGAGGAATAAGAAAACTCCTCACACTTCATTGAGGTATTATGCTTTATCTATCTTCTACCTTAAATAAAGGTGGATTAAAGGAGTAATTGAGTAATTAACTCTTTTTATATACTTTTCATACCATAACTCAAACACCAATAGTGTCCAGAGTAATTTTCTATTATCTTTTTTCCCTTCAAAATGGTCTTTCAGGAGTTTCTCAATATAGCTGTAATTAAAGAAACCTTCATCTTTAATCTTTGATTGAGCAAAAACATCTAAAACAAATCCCTTTAATTCATTCTTAAACCATTTAGCCACCGGGATGCCAAATCCCTTCTTTTTTCTACTGGCTATTCCCCTGGGAAGTAAATGTTTCACTGCTTTTTTAAAAATATACTTTGTGATCAACCCTTTCAATTTGAGTTGAGGTGGTAAATTAGCTACATATTCTACAAAGGTATGGTCTAATAAAGGTGGCCTGACCTCCAGTGAATTAGCCATACTGGCTCTATCAACCTTGGCTAAAATATCTTCCTGAAGATAAAACTTCATGTCTAAGTAAAGCAATCTGTCAAGGAAATTCTCAGCATCAGTCTTTGCCAGATACATTTCTATGTCTTCAAATGAATCACTATTTTTTAGTATATCACAAATTTCATTAGAAAGCAAGTCTTTTTTTTCATTTGGGCTAAATGAGCCTAACCAGATATAATTGCGAATCTCAGGAGAATATGGGATGCCTGAAATAAATTTCTTAGCCTGAAAGTCAAAGCTGATATTTGATGTAGATACAGGTAATTTTTTGATTATCTTTTCAATCATACCTTTTCGAACAAATCCTGGTAGTTTTTCATAAAAATGAGCTAAACGATGGGCTTGATAAGTAGGATAGCCAGCAAATAGTTCATCGCCGCCATCTCCACCTAAAGCTACAGTTACATGTCTGCGAGTAAATTGAGAAAGTAGGTAAGTAGGAATAATTGAGGCATCTCCTAATGGCTCATCTAAAACATCAGCGATAACTGGAACAAGTTCTATTAGTTTGTTAGGATTCAATATTTCTTCATAATGGCTAGTCCCAAAGTATTGAGCTACTTTACGGGCATAGCAGGATTCATCAAAACTCCTATCTTCAAAACCAATAGAAAAGGTTTTGACCTGTCCAGGCACTAATTCTGACATCAAAGCAGTAACAGTACTGGAGTCAATGCCCCCACTAAGAAAAACTCCCAATGGCACATCACTAATTAACATCCTTTTTACCGAAGCCTTAAGCAATGATAAAAGTTCCTCTTGATATACCTTTTCTTTTTTTATTTTCTTATCATAACTAAAATTAATGTCCCAGTATTGTTCGGTTTTTATCTCTCCAGTTTGGTTAATAGTCATCATATAGCCAGGTGATAACTTCTTAATCCCTTTAAAAATAGTATTAGGTGCAGGAATATATTCAAAGGTAAGATATTTACTTAAGGATAGGATGTCAACTTCTCTTTTTACATCAGGATGGACTAATATTGATTTTATTTCTGAACCAAAGATAAATTGATTATTTATTGTTGTATAATGGAGTGGTTTAATGCCAATTCTATCGCGTGCTAAAAAGAGGATATTTTTTTGTTTATCCCAGAGAGCAAATCCAAACATGCCATTAAGTTTCTCCACACATTTCGTCCCCATTTCTTCATAGAGGTGAACGATAACCTCTGTATCGGTTTGCGTGTAGAAACAATGCCTGTTTTTTTCTAAAGACTCCCGTATCTCCTGAAAGTTGTAAATCTCACCATTATATACTACCCAGATAGTTTTATCTTCATTATGAATAGGCTGATGACCGCTAACAAGGTCAATGATATTTAATCTTCTCATTCCCAGACCAATATTCTTTTCCAGATAAATCCCTTCATCATCAGGCCCTCGATGACGAATTACATCACACATCTTGTGGATAATTTCTTCCTGAACTATCTTTTCTCCCCAGGTCAAATAGCCACAAATTCCACACACCCTTTTTTATCCCCTCCCAATATTTATTGACTTTTTGACTAAATAGATAGACTTGGTTTGAGATTCGTGGTAGATTCTAATAATGATTTCAGCAAGTAAACCTATTAGAATAAACTGAGTACTTAAAATGAAACATAAGGCTGTTAGGAGTAACAACGGACTTTGAATCATAGACATTTTGAAGAATATCTTTTGAAAGACAATTACTCCTCCTGAAAGTATTCCTATAAATAACAAAATTAACCCAATACCTCCAAAAAGATAAATAGGTTTTGTCGAGAAAGTAAGCAGGAATTTTACTGTAAAAAGGTCCAGAATGACTTTTAGTGTACGGGATATACCATATTTTGCTTGTCCATGTACTCGAGGATGGTGATTAACTACCAGCTCAGTTACCTTACCACCTGCTAAAAAAGCATAAATAGGGATAAACCGATGCATCTCTCCATATAATTTAACATCTTTTATAATCTCTTTTCGATATGCCTTTAGTGTACAACCGTAATCATGTAAATGGACACCCGTAACCCAAGAAATTAATTTATTAGCCAAAAAAGAAGGAATTCTTCTGGTAATTAATTTATCTTTACGATTCTTACGCCAGCCACTGACTACATCGTATCCTTCATCTATTTTTTCAAGAAGTTTAGGTATATCTTCTGGGTCATTCTGTAAATCCGCATCCATTGGTATTAAAATATCTCCAAGTGAATGTTCAATTCCTGCTGCGATAGCTGCTGTCTGCCCAAAATTCCTGCGGAATTGAATGACCTTTATCTTCTCATCTGCTTTGGCAATTTGGGATAGTATTTCAAAGCTGTTATCACTACTTCCATCATCGATATAAATTATCTCATAGGATTTGCCTAATTTAGTAAGGGCATTAATTATCTTAGAATGGAGTTCTTGTATATTCTCTTCCTCATTATAGACTGGTAGTATAATTGATAAATCACTCATTGATTATCTCCAGTAGTAGGGTATCTTATCATTAATTTGGTTCTATGTCAACAAAAATTTGCATTAATGGCTAAGAGTCAGTTATCAGGTGGGATTTTGGGATAACATTAGTTCTTGTGGAATCCTTTTCATATCACTTGCTATCCACGGTACAAGTGGCGATTGGCCATTCTTCTGGAATATTTCTTGCCCTTTTTGACTTAGTGCGAATTTTACAAATTCAACTGCATCTTCATAGTGTGGGGCATCTTTAGGAATACTGATTCCGTAGACAATTGGGCTACCAATGACAATGCTTTTCTTGCCTGATTCTTTTCCACTCACCTCTACCTTTGCCTGTTTATAAATTGAAGCAAGGGCAGGATTGCTCATGTCTATCTCTTCAGGCAACTGGATATATTTGAGGTTATGCTGGATAGCTATTGATTGATATTCAAAGGCATAATCAAGTGCTAAGGATTCAAGTAAAGCCAGCAATCCTACTTCTGATGGACGGATATTGTTCTTTGGACAACCTGCTTTTAGTTTACTAAAGATTTCCTCGCCATAGTATAAATCAGCTAACTGCCAGACCATCAAGGTTCTATAGCCACAGGGGTCTAAATTTGGGTCACTGTAGCCATAGTTTACTCCCTTGCGCAACAATATCTTATACCAATTCTGGCTATTTATTTCATTAGCATACTTACTCCCTTGCGTATAAGCAATTACCATTCGATTGCAGGCAAATTTTATATACCAATCTACATGTTCAGGCATAAGCAGGTCATCAAATACTTGAAAATCGGATAAAGCCAATACATCAGCCTGCTTGCCTAATTCACTCACCTTGCGTGCAGCCATTCTACTGCCACTTGATTCTCTAAGTATATTAATTTGCGGATGCCAAGTTTTAAATTCCCTCACTAATTCTTGCATTGGAACGGCTAAGCTACCTGCATGAAATATAATCAGTTCTTTTTTACTCTTATGACTACTACGGCAAGAAGATACCAGAAGTAAGCTTAAAATAAGGATTCCTACTCGATTTATCCAAAATTTAGTTCTGATACACATGTTTAACGACCTTTTTTCTGTACCCACCTGTGAGATGCCATCTTTAAAAACTGATGCCTGCCTGAACGCTTACAATTTCCACAAATTCTATATACTTCCATCATCTAACTTCGACAAGGCTTCTAAGTAATAATAATCTCCCCAGATGGTGCTACAATTAATGCCCTCTTTAAGAGGTAGATGATAGCAACCAGCAGTCAAAATTCCATCGTGGTTTTGCGAGGTTAAATAACCTTGAGTAAGTGAATTTAATATATTTAATGCAGGTTGACGATAATCATCTAACTCTTTAGCTAAGTCTAAAAGTCCACAAGCAGCGATTACAGCCGCAGAGGAATCTTTAGGGACATCAGGAATATTTGGGTCTTCGAAATCATAATATGGAACAAAATCTATTGGTAGATTTTTAATGAAATAATCAGCTAAAACCATGGCTGTGGCTAAAAATCCTTCCTCTTTACTTACATTATATGCTTTAGCAAATCCATATAAAGCCCATGCCTGCCCGCGTGACCAACAGGAATTATGATTATATCCTTGATGTGTTTGTTCTTTAATCTTCTTTCCATCTGGTATTTTAAACTCAACTACATGTGCGGTAGAACCATTTTCCCTTAAGAAATTTTTCTGGGTTATCTTTGTGTGCTCGATACATACATTTAGGTACTTTTTCTCCTTTGTTTCTTCATATGCCCACCATATAAGAGAGAGATTTGTCATCGTATCAATAGTAGTTATCTGATGATTGGGTTTTTCTTCATCATCCAACCACCACCCTCCAAAGAATTTCCCATTAAATTGGGCTAATAAATTATCACAAGCTTGCAGGCTGACCTTTTTAAGATAAATATCTTTAGTAATCTGATACCCTAACACAAAGGAAGGATAAAATAAGAAACCTAAATCAAGTGTTTTAACTTCTATTTGGTTTTTGAGTAACTCAAGATATTCATAAGCCCAATTTTTGTACTTGTCATTCTTGCTCCAGAGATAAGCCCACCAGAGAATCCCAATCCAAAATCCACCTGTCCAAAATCCATCTTCATTAGTTTGCCAAATACCATCTTTAGTGATATGTGGGAATTTACCGTTTAACTTATTTGCAGATTTATCAATTTTAGATAAAATAATTTCTTTATCTACCATAAAATAAATGATACCATATTGCTTTATTAGTAGTCAAGTATGATTTTTATCAATATTGACTGCCTCGGGTAGATGGTATCCATTTTTTATCCCATACAAGGGTATTTGCTAATTCTTCTAATATGGGTGGAGGAAGATTAAGAATTCATGGATTAAGGTTTATTCCCTTTTTTGATTTCTTCCTCTTTAAAGAATAAACAAAAGCTAACTCTTTAAATATATCTTTTAATTCCTTAAATCTCTTCTCACTAAAACACCCTAATCTTTTTAATTCCTTTACCCTTAATAGGGGAGCACAATCTACCCGGGACAGAACAAAGATTTCAATAATAATTGCTATTTATTATTAAATTTATCAATAATTAAAAAAATAGTTGACTTTTAGAGTAAAGTGTGATATCTTATTCAAAGACTTAAATACTTATATATAGGTACCTAATTCTGGAGTAGCTTAATCGTGATATAGAAAACTATGATTACTACTTCCAGTAGGGTTTAATAGGGAAGATGGTGAGAAGCCATCACGGTCCCGCCACTGTAACCCTACCTTCTTCTTTGGGTAAGAAGAGGGAACTCTTTTAACATAAGATGCCACTGTCCTAATTAAAGGGTGGGAAGGTAGTTAAGAGAGCAGGGAAGTCAGGAGACCTGCCTATATTAATTTGGCTCCGAGGAGAGATGGATGAAGAAACTGGGTGCAATCCTTAAAGGCGATCTTGCTTTTAAGGATTTTTTGTTAATAAAAGGATGATGATAAATTGAAAATAGTCAAGGAGATCATTTCCATTAACTGGTGAGACAGGGAGTGGAAAGAGTAGCTATGCGGTTGAGTTAGCTAAGGGGATTAGCCAATAGGATACTTGACCTTGCATGTGGAACAGGGAGGACATCCATTGTACTGATGAGGATGAATGCATTTATTTCCTGGAGTGGTGGTAAGGAGACATCTTTAGCCTGCTATAGGGCAATGCAAGATGAGGCTTTTGAGATTAAATATCTGTTGAATATGGTCTCAGAGGATGGAGGGCATTCTCGCTCTCATGGAATTAGTTCTGATTTATTGAGAGCGCAGGCAGAGACGATAGGGATCCCTATTCTCCAGAGAAAGACTACATGGGAAGAGTATGAAGAAGAATTCAAAGAGGCAATCTTAGATTTTAAAGAAGATGTCCAGGTAGGGATATTTGGTGATATTGACCTTCAGGAACACCGAGATTGGGTAGAGAGGGTCTGTAAAGATATGGATATAAAACCCATTCTACCTCTATGGAAGGAAGAGAGAGAAAAATTGCTTGAGGAATTTATTGAAGCAGGTTTCAAGGCTATAGTTGTGGCAACTAATCCACAATTTTTGGGAAAAGAGTGGCTCGGACGCAATATAAATAATAAATTCATAAACGACTTAAAGAATTTAAATGATATTGACCTTTGTGGAGAAAATGGAGAATATCATACTTTTGTCTATGATGGTCCTATATTCAAGAATCCTGTAGGGTTTACTATTGGTGAGAAGGTATTAAAAGATAAACATTGGTTTTTGGAACTTAAGTTAAAGAAAAATGAAAAGTAGAAAAATTAATTTAGGGATGAAAGACACAAAATCAGAAATAATTTATCATCATTTTGGAGATATTGAAATAAAAACTTTTCTTATTTCTTTCATTGATAGAAGAAGAGCCTTGTCTACATTAGAAGGATTTAAGGAAGTAAAATTTATTGGGAATAATTACAATCCTCCAGAACTTTGGGATTTTGTTCACAAGAATAAAGAGGAATATGAAGAAAAAATATATGCTGATTTGGGTTTAAACTTTAAAGATGTAGTAATGTTGTATACTGGGGCAGATGTAGATAATATTTCTGTGAAGATGGAAGAATTTCGACATGTTAAGATTTGTGCTTGTGTTACTGCTGGTGTAAAATCTAATGCACAGAGGATAGGTGTTGATAAAGCCGGAAGTGTTGAGGTTATGAAAGGATGCTTTGAGTCTCTTGGCACAGTTAATGTAATAATTCTAACAAATGCATCTATGACAGATGGCGCACTGGCAAGAAGCATAATTACTATAACTGAGGCAAAAACAATTGCTTTTCAAGATTTAGATATAAGAAGTTCATATAATCCCGAAATTCAAGCTACAGGTACAGGAACAGATAATATTATAGTTATTTCAGGTTCTGATGCTGATGCCAAGATAACTTATGTAGGTGGGCATGCAAAAATAGGAGAGATGATGGCAAAAGTAGTAACATCAGCGGTAAAAGAAGCTATTTTTAAACAGGATTATTAAAAAGATGGAAAAAAGGGAAATACCCCTATTAACTTTTGCTGAGCATCCAGATCAGGGAAAGAAATGTTGGATTAGTCTTTCTGGATGTAATTTTGATTGTAAAGGATGTGCTGCTTTAGCTAAGCAAGGAGTGGGAAAGATTTTATCAAGTCAGGATTTAGCAGACTTAGTATTCAAATCTTCTTATTTTATCTGGGGCAAAATGATTAAAAGAGCAGTAATTACTGGTGGCGAACCTACATTATACCCAGACTACCTTTTATCTTTAATTTCTAAATTGAATGCCTATTCAGTAAAATGTTTTGAGATATCTACGAATGGCTTTTTACTTGATGAAAATTTATTGAATGAATTGTCTCAATTAAATTTAGACATATTAATAAAATTGGATGTGAAAGCATACGATGATAGAATTCATAAAGAATATACAGGTAAGAGTAACACTAATGTATTAAATGCGGTAGAGTTATTAAGTAAATTTAGCTCTAAATTGTATAAACAAAATTATCCTTTTGTTGTTCGTACTGTTTATATTCCGAATATTATTGGTATAGAACAAATTGAAAAAGTTGCAAAATTTGCAGCAACAATTGACAAAAGTATTTGTTATAGGATACAACAGTTTTCTCCTGTTCATGGTGGAAATATATCGAGAAGACCAACATTTGAAGAAATGATGGATGCATATAACATTGCAAGAACTTATTTAGAAAATGTCGTTATCACTACTTATCTACCAACAAGGCCTGAATATAACTATGTAGAAATTCGTGCTGAGGAACTATCAAATTTTTTCGAAGAAATTGACCAGAAGTCTAAATCAGTTATTAGAAGTTGGAATGTAAAATACTTCACAATGAACCAAATCTTGAATTCCAAATAGGACGGTGATTGAAAATGGGAGTTTACCACATAACTTATACACCTGAACTGAAGGAAATTTGCCTTTATCTTGATGGAGGATGTAATTTTTCTTGTTACGGTTGTATTACTGACTGGCATCCTGAAGACTATCATATAAAAAATTTAAGGCAAACAAAAAATAAAATCCTTGATATAGAAGGAGTTATATCTTACTTGAAACCACTGCGTTTTAAGAAAGTAATCTTTTTGGGCAAAGAGCCAACACAGGATATGAATTTTCTACCTTTGGCAAGAATATTAAAAGAAGATTTTGAAAGCTATAATGTCTTTCTTACCAATGGCTACCAATTTGTAGAGGATATGGCGATTGATGAAGTCTGTGTAAGCATCAAGGCTATATCAAAGGAGTTATTTAAGGATTTTACAGGTAAGGAAAATCCTGAGCGTGTCTTAAAAAACTTTAGAAGATATGTAAATAATTCTCTTTTGGTACGCGCAGAGAGTGTATTTATTCCCGGCTACATTGACATTGATGAGATTTCAAAGATAGCCCAATTTATTGCAAAAGTAGACTCAACAATCCCTTATCGTATTGATGGCTATATCCCGAGTAGTGCCTATATTCTTGAGAAAAAAGATAGATTTAGAAGACCTACTGAAGATGAGATGAGAAAAGCCAAGGAAGTTTGCGAAAATTATTTAAATAATGTTTCCATCCTTCATTATGGTGTGAAGGTAAAGTATAAGGTGGAAAGGATATATTAGTAATTGAGAAGAAAAATAGTATTACCAGTATCTTTAACGATAGCATCTTTACTTGGTATTTGTGCAATAGCCTTTTATTTCTTATTAAAGTTGCCAAATAATTCAGCCAGGAAGGTAGAACTTTCCCCATGCCCTCAGCGAATAATCTCTTTAGGTCCTTCTATAACTAAAGGGTTGTATCTTTTAGGGGTGGAGGATAAATTGATAGCTAATACTATATACTGTATTGAACCTCCTGAGGCGAAGAAGAAAGAGAAGATCGGCACCGTAATAAAGATAAATATAGAGAAGATATTTAATCTCAAACCCGATATAGTCTTTGCAACATCCTTAACCGATCCCAAAGCAAAAGAGAAATTGAAAAATTTAGGGATAAAGGTGATAACTTTTTCTACGCCAAGAGATTTTAGTAGTATATGTGAACAGTTTTTGGAATTAGGTAAACTTGTTGGGAAAGAAAAAGAGGCAAGAAAGATTGTAAAAAGTGCAGAAAATAAAGCAACTTCTATTAAGAAAAAAACTGAAAATCTGAATAAACCCAAAGTACTTGTTCAGGTAGGAGCAAAACCTTTATTTGTAGCAACAGGCCGTTATTTTGTTAACGACTATATTGAATTTGCTGGTGGAGTAAATATTGCTAAAGAAGCAGGGGAAGGTATTTACTCAAGAGAACAAGTTCTAAAGGCAAATCCCGATATAATAATTATTACTACAATGGGGATAGTGGGGGAGGATGAGAAAAGAACCTGGAAGAAATATAAGACTTTGGAAGCAGTAAAGAATGGGCAAATTTACATTATCGATACTGATAAAATTACAAGTCCCACACCACAAAGTTTTGTTAATACTTTAGAGGAATTTATCCATATTCTACATCCGGAAATAAAATGAGGAGAAAAATTATTCACTGGACTATTTGCACATTGGTTTTATTTTGTCTGCTTTTAGGGGTTACTGTTTTCTCATTGTGTGTAGGTTCAGTAGATATGTCTTTAGAGAAGATTTTGCGAGTTATTCTTGAAGGTAAAGACACCACTGAACATAGTATCCTTTTTGATATTCGTCTGCCACGTATTATCTTAGGTTTTGCGGTAGGTGGAGCATTGAGTTTAGCTGGCGTAATTTTACAGGGAATGTTCCGTAATCCTCTTGTTGAGCCTTATACTTTAGGTATCTCTGGTGGAGCTGCTTTAGGTGTGTGTCTGAATATTGTGTTAGGATTAAATCTTGTATTAGGTGTTTTTTCCATACCTTTTTCTGGTTTTCTTGGTGCTATTTTAGTTATTTTGGTAGTATATTCTTTAAGTATGAAAAGAGGTATATTAAGAATTCAAGGGCTTCTTCTTACTGGAGTAATGATTAGTTTTATCGCTTCATCTCTAATTATGCTCGTAATGGCTATCTCTCGTGTAGAGGACTTGCATGGAATTATATTCTGGATAATGGGTTCATTAGAAGAACCAAATTGGTTTCTTATAAGAGTAGCAGTTTTAGTATCTATATTAGGATTGATTATTTCTTATCTTTTCTGTCTTTCGCTTAATGCCTTTTCTTTAGGAGAAGAACAAGCCTTACATTTGGGTATAAATATAGAAGGAACCAAGCGGTTGCTTTTTATTCTTGCATCTTTGCTTACTGGTTGTAGTGTCTCCGTAGCTGGAATAATCGGTTTTATAGGATTGGTGGTACCCCATTTTGTGCGTATGTTTGTAGGAGGAGACCATCGGATTCTTTTAATAAGTTCTTTCATTTGCGGGGCAACTTTTTTAATCTTTTGTGATACCTTGGCAAGGACAATTATTTCACCCTTGGAGTTACCTGTAGGAGTGATTACTGGTATATTGGGAGGCTCTCTTTTTGTTTATGCGTTAAGTAAGAAACAAGTTGTGCTGGGATAGAAACAATGCTTGAGATAAAAGACTTAATCTGTGGATACGACTCAAAATTTTTCTTAAAGGATATTAATCTTAGGATAGAAGCTGGAGAGCTTGTAGGAATAATCGGACCTAATGGTTCAGGAAAAACTACCCTCCTTCGAGCAATTACTCGGGTGCTTAAGCCAAAGAAAGGCACAATTCTCTTTGAAAAGAAAGATATTTGGCAGATGGGATATAAGGAATTGGCTAAAAGAATAGCAGTAGTTCCCCAAGACTTTGCGGGAGTGGGTATGAGTGTAGAGGAGTTTGTGCTTTTAGGGAGGATACCTCATTTTGAGAGATACCAATTCTTAGAGACAAAAAAGGACCTTGAGATTGCCAAAAGATGTATGGCTTTAACCGATACTACTAAATTTAAGAATCAACTTATACAAGAGTTAAGTGGCGGAGAAAGGCAGCTGGTTGTTATTGCCCGTGCATTGACGCAAGAGCCAATGTTACTTTTATTGGATGAGCCTACATCACATTTAGATATAACCCATCAAGTAGGAATCTTAGACCTTATAAAAAGGCTAAATAAAGAATTTGGACTAACAGTGATTATGGTCCTACACGAACTTAATTTAGCCAGTGAATATTGCCAGCGATTAGTTCTTATTAATGAAGGACGAATACACAAAATTGGACAGCCCCAGGAAGTGTTGGAGTACCGGATTATTGAAGAAGTTTACAAGACACTGGTGGTAGTAGAAAAAAATCCTATCTCTTCTAAACCTTATATATTAATAGTACCTGAAGAAGAAAGACAAAAGGAAAGAAAAAATGGAACAAAAAGGATTGATTCAAATTTATACCGGCGATGGTAAAGGAAAGACAACAGCGGCAGTTGGATTAGCCTGCCGGGCACGAGCCCATAACCTAAGAGTTAGTTATATCTATTTTCATAAAGATCCCAAGAAATGGAAATACGGAGAACACCGGAGTTTAGAAAAATTAGGAATTGATATCTTTGGATTTGCTAAAAAACACCCACATTTTTTCAAAAATATAAACAATGAAGAAATTCGAAAAGAATGTTTAAAAGGTTTAAAGTTTATCAAAAAACTTTTTCAGGAAAATAAATACGATATACTTATCCTTGATGAAATTCTTATTTCTCTAAGAGATAAATTGATCACTGAACAAGAACTGGTTGAACTGTTAAATGAAAAACCAAAAAATTTAGAAGTTATTCTGACCGGTAGAGGTGCAACTGAAAGAATCTTTGCTAAAGCGGATTTGGTTAGTAAAATAGAAAACATAAAACATCCGTATAATAAGGGAATAAAAAGTAGAAAAGGGATAGAGTACTGAAAAAATGCATCTAAGCAAAATATTTGTTAATTACTTGGAATCAAGAAACAAAAAAATACTTGAATTGCGTAAGCAAGGTAAACCAATAAAAATTATTGCACATAAATTTAAGTTGACAGAACGACATATAAACCGTATTCTGCGCAAGATGACGGAATGTCGTAAAATGTCACTTGACAAAAAAAGTTAATCTTTGTAAAATAATAGTCAGCTCTTTAAAGTATATAGAAATTCACCAAATAAGCAAAGGAAGTCTCCATGAGATTTGGAGCGCTGCCGCGCAACGGTAGTGTTCTGACGATATGTCGGAATTAGCCCGGTCGATTGCTTATTTATGGCAAGTACCTTCGTAGGGGAGGGAAGAAACTGCACTATTTTACCCGTCCTACGAATGGACGGGTTTTTTATTATATGCGTCGCTGGATACTGCACTGCCCTGGAATGTAAAGCAGGAAAGCGATTGAGTACTATAGCGAACACAAAAAGTAATCTTGCCACAGGTTCAAACTTAGACTTAATATCCAGGTGAAATAAAGAATTGAGGCTTACTGTAATTATGGTATTGCATGACCTCAATTTAGCGAGTGAATATTGTCATCAGAGGTTAGTCTTAATTAATGAAGGCAGAATCCATAAGCTTGGCAGACCAGAAGAAGTATTGACTTATCAAGTTATTGAAGAGGTCTATAAAACAATTGTAGTGGTAAAAAAGAATCCAATCTCTTCTAAACCTTATGTCCTGGTAGTTTCAGGAGAAGAGAGGAGAAAAACAATGGAAAGGAGGAAAGAAAAATGAGAAAGAAGGTTTTAAGTTTACTGGTAGTTTCAGGAGAAGAGAGGAGAAAAACAATTGGAAAGGAGGAAAGAAAAATGAGAAAGAAGGTTTTAAGTTTACTGGTAGTGTCAGTTTTGGTAATGACTTCTAACAGTTGGGGTGAGGAAAGAGAAGTCTTTGAGTTAGAGGAGGTAGTGGTGACTGCAACAAGGGTAAGAGAAAAGGCTAAGGATATACCAGTGGTAGTGGATGTGATTACTGAAGATGACATCAAGAACACTAACGCTGAAACACTTACCGAAGTTCTATCAAAAAACACCTCAGTAGATGTTGTCGCTTATCCTGGTGTTTTGAGTGTGGTAAACTTAAGAGGCTTTGCACCTGAACTCTTTACCAATATAAAACATCACGCACTACTGGTTAATGGAAGAAGAGCAGGAGCAATTAATCTATCTACTTTACTTTTAGACGATATTGAAAGGATTGAAGTTCTAAAAGGACCTGCTTCGTCTTTATACGGTTCAGACGCAATGGCAGGTGTGATTAACATTATAACAAAGAAGAGTAAAGGGAAGATTAAGACAAAACTTGGTTTAGAAGGTGGCAATTTCAGTTCATGGAAGATAGGGTTACTTAGTGGTGGAGCAATAAATGAAAAGATTAATTTTGATTTAAGTTTTACTGGTCTTAGGCAAGGTGATTATGATGTTAAAGAATATAACATAGGGACGTGGCGATGGAAAGGTGGCAGATGGGAAGGTAACAATTACAAAAATTATAGTGGTAGTCTGCGTACCGGGTATAACATAAGTGAGAATCAGCAACTAAATTTAAGATATGACATATTTCAAGGGAAAGATATAAACTTCGCGGGTGATATTTATGGCAATTACGGGCCAGGTAAAAAAGATTTAGATAGATATTCAATTGACCTCTCTTATGAAGGTGAAACAGAAACAAAGAACCATCATTGGTTATTAAAGGCTTTTATAGCAAAAGATAAAAACCTTTATTATAGTAACATGGACTGGTCAACCTGGCCACCTACTCAGGTATCCTGGTATAAGTCTTTCTTAAGTTATACTGACTATAGTGGTCTTCAAGCTCAAGACACTTTGGAACTTCCGTTTAATAATCAGTTGACTATTGGAATAGATTATAATCAGGATAAGACTATTACAGAAGGGTACAATCCTGACGGTAGTAGAAGCTCACCTTATCGCCCGGATAATGAAAAGATAAACATCGCAGGTTTCTGTGAGAATAAATTATCTCTTCTGGGAGGTAATTTTATTACTACCCTTGGGGCAAGATACGATAGTTACATTCTTAAAACACTTGAAACACCGTATTTTGCCAATCTACCCTACGAACCAGGTGAAGAAAAACTGTCTAATTTAAATCCACGTGGTGGTATAGTATATAAGGTTAAGGATATTGCTAGAGTTCATTCATCAATAGGGACTGCATTTGTTGTACCAAACCCATATCAGAAAGCAGGATATTATACTTCTTGGGGAAAGATAACACGAGGAAATCCTGACCTGAAGCCAGAAAATAGTTTGAGTTACGATGCTGGTTGTGAATTTTCTATTAGCCCGGTGAATATTGATATTACTTATTTTCATACTGATATTAAAGATAAGATACAATCCAAACAGGTTAGTGCGACTGAGACTACTTTTGAAAATATCGCTAAAGCAGAAATAAGTGGTATAGAAGACACTGTTTCCTTCGATTTTGGTAAACTGCTAAATACTGACAGTATAATTAAGTTGTATCTAAATCGTACTCATCTCTTGCAAGCAAAGGATATCACCAATAATAAAGACATTTACAATGTGGCTATATCCAAACTTAATTATGGAGTAGAGTATGATGCTGAAAAAATTAGGGGAAGACTCAATTTCCGATATGTGGGAGGAATGAAAGAGCAGAACTGGTTTCCCACTGTTTATGTTGGTCAGTCTGAAATAGAATATGGAGATTTTACTATTGCTGATTTAAATTTGAGTTATGAGATTACTAAAAACAGTACATTAAATTTCAAGGTAAACAATATTTTTGATAAAGTATACGAGGAGAAACCCGGATATCCAATGCCAGGACGTTCTATTATTATAGGAACAGATGTGATGTTCTAAATAAAATTAAACACAATTCTCAATCATTTCGTCTTCAGGTTTTTTCAATCCAGTTCTCTTCCCGACACGTGATGTTATTTTAGCACTAGTACCCTGTTGGATAAATTATGCGACAATATTCTTCCCGAACAAGTTCGGACTTCCATACCTATTCTGTGTTGGATGCCTCAATTGGATGCCTCAACTTGTTGAGGATTCTCTTGCAAAACTTCTTCAACAGAGTACTAGTACCGTGTTGAAGAAATAATGCAACAAATAAAATGGAAGCCCAAACTTGTTTGGGGTAAAATAAAGGTATCACCTCAACAAGTTGAGGCCTCCAAATTAAAAAATGTTGCAAAATTTACTCAACAGAGTACTAGAGAAGGAATGTAAAAGTTGCGGAGCTGGTGTTGGGTTACAATCTTTTCATTGTCGGGTTTTAAATCTTTTGTTTTCAGTTAGTTGTATTTTTTGTGGATAATGACGCTTTGTGGATAGCAAAGCTATCCACAGAGCGTGGACAACTTTTCGAGTTGCCCACATTATCCACAAAACTACTTCTATTAAATCCAATTTATTCCTTTAAGTAACCTTGATAGCCGTTCTTCTTCCTCTATACTTAAATTACCCCAAAGATTCTCCTTATCGTTACCCATAAGTTTTACTGGACAATGTTACATTCATTCACAATTCGCAATTCACCATTCACCATTCACCATTCACAATTCACAATTTTTCGACCTGTGCGATTAGATTTTATGCTGCCAATTTGAGTTCTATCTTACCCTCTTCAAACCATCTTTTAGTTTCATTGTTTCTTACCATAGCAGTTATTGAGGCAAGAGTTACTGAACCA
>JBFMDD010000026.1:0-7439 GCA_040754115.1 bacterium | reverse complement strand
TGAAGATTTTGGAGTGCATTGACCATGTCAATGCATGCAGTGTCACGGACACTGCACTCCATATTACATAGCCGCAAGCTTTCAAACAGTAGTGAATTATCCCTATAAACCTATTTCACAGGTCGAATAAATGTAACCATTCGGGCAGCTAAGAATTTTGCAGTTTATCAGGTTCAAGGTTCCAGGTTCAGGGTTCAAGGTTACTAAGCGATAAAGAGGGATGGTTCATTTTTGGGCAATTTCCTATGAGTTCTTTCGGATATCTATTTGGAAGTGTTCACAGAAAATTGAAATTGGAAATTAGAAATTGGGCTTTTCCTTCTCTCCCTAATTTCTAATTTCGAATTTCCAATTTCCCCTCCTTCTGACAAACAGATAAGCAAATCAATTTAGGAGCACACCCCCAACTCTGAACCTTGAACCGGGAACCCTGAACGGTTACAAAGAATGAAGATTGCAACGCCACAAATTGGCGAAAGTTAAGACAAATGGAGGCATTATGCCTAAAAGAACAGACTTGCACAAAATATTAATCATTGGTTCAGGTCCTATCATCATCTCACAAGCCTGTGAGTTTGACTACTCTGGCACCCAGGCGTGTAAAGCACTAAAAGAGGAAGGCTATTCTGTTGTCCTGGTCAATTCCAATCCTGCTACCATTATGACCGACCCACAGATGGCTGATAGAATTTACATTGAGCCTATCACTCCGGAGGTAGTAGCTAAAATCATTGAGGTAGAAAAGCCTGATGCACTTTTGCCTACACTCGGTGGCCAGACAGGACTTAATGTAGCAGTAAAGGTAGCAGAGATGGGCGTCTTGGAAAAGTTCAATGTAGAGATGATTGGGGCGAATTACCAGGCTATTAAAAAAGCCGAAGATAGAAGCCTGTTTAAACAAGCTATGCTCCGTATTGGGCTTGAAGTGCCCAAAAGTGGATTAGCATACAATATGGATGAGGCTCGGACAATAGCCCAGGAAATAGGATACCCAGTGATAATTAGACCAAGTTTTACCTTAGGTGGCACTGGTGGAGGAGTGGCTTATAATGTAGAGGAATTTGAGCGGATAGCAGATATGGGACTTAACTCCAGCATGATTTCAGAAATATTGATTGAAGAATCAGTGCTTGGCTGGAAAGAATACGAATTAGAAGTAATGCGTGATTTAAAAGATAATGTGGTTATCATTTGCTCAATAGAAAACTTTGACCCGATGGGAATCCATACTGGTGATTCAATCACCGTAGCACCAGCTCAGACACTCTCGGATAAAGAATATCAATTGATGCGGGATGCGGCTATTGCCATAATCCGTGAGATTGGTGTTGAAACAGGTGGCTCAAATGTACAATTTGCCCTCAGACCTGAGGATGGACGAATGGTAGTTATCGAGATTAACCCACGGGTATCAAGAAGTTCTGCTCTGGCATCAAAAGCGACAGGTTTTCCTATTGCCAAAATGGCAGCTAAATTGGCTGTTGGGTATACACTGGATGAAATTCCTAATGACATTACTAAGGAAACACCCGCCTCTTTTGAACCAACTATTGACTATTGTGTAGTCAAAATCCCACGATTTACCTTTGAAAAATTCCCACAGGCTGAGGATGTATTGACTACCTCCATGAAGTCGGTCGGAGAGGTAATGGCTATTGGAAGAACCTTTAAGCAGGCATTGCAAAAAGGACTGAGGTCTTTAGAAATAGGTAGATTTGGGCTTGGAGCTGATGGTAAAGATAAAACAAAAAACTTAGAGGAAATCAGAAAAAATCTAATTGTGCCTAATTCAAAAAGGCTCTTTTACATACGATATGCACTCAAGTCAGGGATGACAATAGATGAAATTTACGAATTGAGTAAGATAGATAAATGGTTTCTGGATAATATGCGACAGATTGTGGAGATGGAAAATGAAATTCGAAATTCGAAATTAGAAATTAGAAAGGAATTGTTACGAAAAACGAAGGAATACGGGTTTAGTGATAAACAATTGGCGTATCTTTTAGATTCAAATGAGGAATCCATCCGTAAGCTGCGTAAGGAATATGGCATAGAAGCTACATTTAAATTAGTCGATACCTGTGCTGCGGAGTTTGAGGCTTATACCCCTTATTACTACTCTACTTATGAGACAGAGGATGAAACACGAGTATCTAAAAGGAAAAAGGTGATGATTCTTGGTGGTGGACCAAATCGCATTGGACAGGGAATTGAATTTGACTATTGCTGTTGTCAGGCATCATTTGCCTTAAAAGAGGAAAACTATGAGAGTATTATGGTCAACTGTAATCCTGAAACCGTTTCGACTGACTACGATACCTCAGATAGGCTTTACTTTGAGCCAATGACACTTGAGGATATTTTAAGTATTGTTGAACATGAAAAGCCAGAAGGGGTTATAATTCAATTAGGCGGGCAAACTCCATTAAACCTTGCCATCCCGCTGGATAAGGCAGGGGTAAAAATCCTAGGGACTTCTACTGATGCGGTAGATAGGGCTGAAAATCGGCAGCGATTTAAAATGCTACTTCAAAAATTACACCTTAAGCAGTCTCCTAATGACACAGCTTTTTCACCGCAAGAGGCAAAAAAAATCGCTTATGAAATAGGGTATCCGGTTCTTGTTCGGCCATCTTATGTATTAGGTGGGCGGGCAATGGAGATTGTCTATGATGAAACGGACTTAGAAAAATATATGCAGGAAGCTGTTGAAGCATCACCTGAACATCCAGTATTAGTGGATAAATTCCTTGAGGATGCTATTGAGGTGGATGTAGATGCTATCTCAGATGGAGAAATGGTGGTTATTGGAGGAATTATGGAACATATTGAACATGCAGGGGTACATTCAGGTGACTCTGCATGTGTGCTCCCTCCTCATACCCTTTCCAAAACAGTGATTGAAAAAATCAAGCAAAATACCTATGCATTAGCTAAGGAACTTAATGTGATTGGATTGATTAACATTCAGTATGCGATTCGGGAAGGTGAGGTGTATGTTTTAGAGGTAAATCCAAGGGCATCTCGTACTATACCATTTGTCTCAAAAGCAATTGGGGTATCTTTAGCCAATCTGGCAACTAAGGTTATGCTTGGGAAAAAACTTAACGAAATTGGCTTTACTCAAGAAATAATACCTAAACATGTTGCAGTTAAAGAGGTTGTTTTCCCATTCGTACGATTTCAAGGGGTGGACACTGTACTTGGTCCTGAGATGAAATCTACTGGTGAAGTAATGGGATTGGATATACACTTTGGTATGGCATTTGCCAAATCTCAGATAGCAGCAGGACAACTACTACCAAAGGAAGGTAGGATTTTTGTATCAGTCAAGGATAAAGATAAACCTGTCATATTGCCTGCGGTTAAAAAGTTTGCAAAATTAGGATTTAAACTAATTGGGACTGAAGGAACTCATAACTTCTTTAAACAACATGGGATAATCATGGATAAAGTCGCAAAGGTGGGAGAAGGCAGGCCAGATGTAATTGACTTGATGAAGAATCGACAGATTCAGCTTCTTATAAATACCCCCAGTGGTAAGAAACCCAGGCAAGATGAGATAAAGATGCGTACTAACGCCTATCTACATGGTACTCCAATCATCACCACTGCTCAGGGAGTATTAGCCGCTGCTGATGGTATTGAGGCTCTTATAAAAGGTGAATTTGGTATAAAATCTATTCAAGAATATCACGCACAGATAGTACATAACTTATAAAAGATAATCCTTTTTAACCCTTTTTAGGGCATTGAATATATTTGATTTGGCGTGTTTATTAACTTCATTTTCAAGAGTCTTTAGTAAGTCCTTTATAAATCTTCTTTTTGACCCTTGATATTGACAATCAAAATTTAATACAGGTAGATTATACAAATCAGCGAATTTTACAATCTCCTTTTCTTCTACATACATCAATGGTCTTATGACCCAGAATCTTCCATCGAAAAATTTCTCAATTGGTGTTATCGTCCCAATTTCAGCATGAAATATAAGATTTAGAAGGAATGTCTCAATTATATCATCCTTATGATGTGCAAGAAATATCTTCTTAATGCCAAACCTTGACGCTACCTCAAAAATAGTCTTCTTACGATTCCATGCACAATAGAAACAATCTATTTTGTCATTATCATTTAAGATATTTAGCGGCTCAATGTGATAATTATAGTTATTTTCTTTAAAATACTTTTCTAATCTATCTACATCTATCTTTTGGAAGTCTAATTTAATATGGACAGGTAAAAGCTCAAATTTAATCGGTGCATATCGCTGTCTATCTCGTAATATCTCAAGCAAGCTTAAACTATCTTTGCCACCAGATACAGCGACTACAATCTTATCTCTATCCTGAATCATATCATAATCCTTAATAGCCTTGCCTACTTTCTTAGAGATTAAATATTTAATTTTTGATGCCTTTTTTTCTAATAAAATATCACATGTCCTCATTTTTATTTTTGAATCAACTCATCAATTTGTGGTAGTGCAGATATGTTTGGTAAACCAAAGGTTTTCAGGAATTCTGATGTAGTGCCATAAAGTAGTGGTTTTCCAGGGGCATCTTTTCTACCAATGATTTTAACCAACTTCTTCTCTAATAATGTCTGAATTATACCAATTGAATTTACTCCACGAATACTGTCTATTTCAATTCGTGTAATTGGTTGTTTATAAGCAATTATTGCAAGGGTTTCTAATCCTGAAGGAGATAATTTACTCTCCTTGCGTTGTTTTTTTAGTCTTTCTATCCATGGTGAGTATTCATGGCGGGTACACATCTGATAACCATTGGCTATCTCAATAATATCAAGCCCTTTTTGTGCCTCCCAGTATTCTTTTTTTAGCTCAATAACTAAATTCATGGCTACTTCAGGTTTTATCTCTAATATTTGACTAATCTTATTTAATGACAGAGGTTCTCCTGCAACAAATAATAATACCTCAATTATCTTTTTTGCCTTGGAATGGTCTTTCATACCCGATATATCCAGATTTCTGAAAATAACCTATGTTGATAAACATAGATCTTTTTCAGCCTTATAAGTTCTAAAAGTGCTAAGAAGGTAATTATTACTTCTATTTTCTTTTCTGTATCTTTAAATAAGCTAAAGAAACAGATTTTTTTCTCCATAGCCAATAATCTTTGTAGATATTCCATTTTTTGCTCCACAGATGTATCTTCTAATAATATCTCCATCCTACCTTCTTTTTCTTTTAATATTTTTTGTAATGCACTAACAAGTTCGAATAGGTCGCACTCTACCAACTCAGTTTCTTCTCTTTCTAATTCAGGAGGTCGCGTGTACACATCTTTATAGAAAAATAATCGTTGTTCTAATTTAGAAGATGCCTCTTTATATTTTTTGTATTCTATAAGTCTTTTAGCTAATTCTAACCTTGGGTCTTCTTCAACTTCAACTTCATCTTCATCTTCGATTATAGGTTTAGGCAAAAGCATTCTTGACTTGATAGATAGGAGCAAGGCAGCTATAACTAAAAATTCTGATGCTATTTCTAAATCTAACGCTTTCATCAGGCTTAAATACTCCAGATATTGCCTTGTAATCTTAGCAATTGGGATATCATAGATATTAATCTCTTCCTTTTTTATCAAATGTAGTAACAAATCAAATGGTCCTTCGAATATTGGTAATTTTACTTGATACATTTTCTACTCCTCTGTCTTTCTCTTCCTCTTGTCTTACACAATCTTCATTGCCTTGCGGACTTCGTTCATGACTGATGATGTTATCTGGCGTGCCTTCTCTTTTCCTTCATTTAATATATTTATGATTTTTTGTAAGTCTTCTTCTAATCTTTTACGAGTTTCATGAATATCTTTTAAGCAGGAAATCAATATTTGAGTTAACTCCTTTTTACAGTTCACACAACCTCTTTTTGCCTCTTTACATTCCTGTCTTACTACCTCTACACCATTTTTATTAAAAGATTGATGAAATGCAAATACCGTACAGATATCTGGATGTCCGAGGTCAGTTGGGTGAATTCTTGCAGGGTCTGTAATCATACTTTTTACCTTATTTACTATCTCATCGTCTGAATCTGAAAGATAGATACAATTTCCATAGCTTTTACTCATCTTGCGTCCATCTATCCCGGGTAGCTTAGGTGTTTGCGTCAACTTTGATTCAGGGATAGGAAATACCTCACCATATAAATGATTAAATCTACGTGTAATCTCACGAGTTAATTCCAGATGAGGGAGTTGATCTTCACCCACTGGTACAATATTAGCTTTATATACTAAAATATCCGCTGCCTGTAGCACTGGATAGCCTAAAAAGCCATAAGTGCGTAGCTCTAACTGAGGTAATTCCTTCATTTGCTCTTTGTAAGTAGGACACCGCTCTAACCATGGAAGTGGAGTAATAGTAGATAGAAGAATATGCAACTCAGCATGCTCTGGAATTTGCGACTGGCGGAAAATAACACATTTATCTGTATCTATTCCACAACTCAACCAGTCAATGAGCATCTGGTGAATATTATCTTGAAATTCACTTGTATCCGCATAGGCAGTGGTCAGAGCATGCCAATCTGCAATCATATAAAAACATTCATATTCATCTTGAAATTCCTTCCAATTATGCAATGCACCCAACAAATGCCCAAGATGTAACCTGCCAGTTGGCCGCATACCACTTAATACCCGCAACTTAGCCATTAAAACCTCCTACTTTCAAAGCGGTAAACTTTGACCTGTAAATAAAAAATTAAGAAATTGCACAGGAATGCCAATTATCATCCACAGAATAGGAAATCTTGTTATATGACCTACTAAAATTATTCCCAAAAGAATAAAAGGACCATATCGTGCAAATTGACTAAATTCGTATGCTTGTTGAACTGGTAAAAGCCCGGTTAAAATTCTATATCCATCTAAAGGGAAAATAGGAATAGCATTAAAAACCGCTAAGATAATATTAAAGAAGACTACGATTTGTATTATTTGTATGATAAAAAAAGAGAATAATGGTAGTCCAAAAAATGATATTACTCGCAAAAACATACCAAAAACAAAGGCACATATTAAATTTGATATAGGACCTGCTAAAGCTACCAAAAGCATATCTTTTCTTGGGTTTTGAAAATTATTTGGATTTACTGGTACTGGTTTTGCCCAACCAATATTGGCAATAAAAAGCATCAAAGTACCAATTGGATCAAGATGCGACAATGGATTAAGAGTAAGTCTACCAGCAAGTCTGGGAGTAGGATCACCAAGTTTATCTGCTATAAAGCCATGTGCAAATTCATGAATGGTGACAGCAAAAAGAATTGGTGGTCCAATTAAAAGTATCTCTAATAAAAAATTATTCATTTACCTACCTCCTCTATTAATTCACAATTCACAATTAACAATTGACAATTGACAATTGACAATTAACAATTAACAATTAACAATTAACAA
>JBFMDD010000025.1:0-7689 GCA_040754115.1 bacterium | reverse complement strand
TGGAAATTTGGGATGGTTCATTTTCGGGCAATTTCCTATGAGTTCTTTCGGATATCTATTTGTAAGTGTTCACAGAAAATTGAAATTGGAAATTAGAAATTGGGCTTTTCCTTCTCTCCCTAATTTCGAATTTCGAATTTCCAATTTCTAATTTCCACAAAAGAGATTAATTTTGAAAGGTGATTAAGTTGCCAGAGATAGAAATAACTGAAGAGGTAATTAAATCACACGGCTTGACAATGGAAGAGTATGATAGAATCTGTCAAATTCTTGGTCGTAAGCCCAATTATACTGAGTTGGGTATTTACTCAGTCATGTGGAGTGAGCATTGTAGTTATAAAAGCTCTAAGGCTATTTTGAAACTCTTTCCTACTCAAGCACCATGGATTTTATTAGGGCCTGGTGAAAATGCAGGAATAATCGATATTGGTGATAATCAAGCAGTGGTGATGAAGATTGAGAGCCATAACCATCCCTCCGCGGTAGAACCATATCAAGGTGCAGCTACTGGTGTAGGAGGAATCATTCGCGATATATTTACCATGGGTGCGCGACCTATTGCTCTTTTGGATTCACTTAGGTTTGGTGAATTGGATGATACTCGAACTAAATATTTATTTAATGGGGTGATTTCTGGAATTGCAGGCTATGGTAATTGTATTGGTATTCCAACTGTTGCAGGTGAAATTTACTTTGAAGATACATATAAAGAAAATCCTTTAGTAAATGTAATGTGTGTTGGCTTAATAAATTATGACGAAATTATTAAAGGGATAGCCTCTGGCGTAGGCAATCCTATTATTTATGTGGGTTCTACTACTGGTAGGGATGGAGTGCATGGAGTAACCTTTGCCTCGCGTGAGTTGACTGAGGAATCTTATGAAGATAGAGCTTCTGTCCAGGTAGGAGACCCATTTATGGAAAAGCTATTGCTTGAGGCATGCCTTGAACTTATGAAAACTGGTTGTATAGTTGGTATGCAGGATATGGGTGGTGCAGGACTTACCTGCTCTACATGTGAGATGGCTTCACGAGGCAATAGCGGTATGGAAATAGACTTAGCACTTGTCCCAAGACGAGAACAGGGTATGATTCCTTATGAATTGATGCTCTCTGAATCGCAAGAAAGAATGCTTATTTGTGTTAAAAAAGGCATGGAAGATAGGACTCAAAAGATATTTGAGAAATGGGATTTGCATGCAGTAGTTATTGGTAAAGTTACAGATGATGGTATATTACGGGTAAAAGATGAAGGGAAAGTAGTAGCTGAAATTCCTGCTAAATCATTAGCAGAAGATGCCCCTGTTTATTGTCACCCACAGCAAAAACCTGCTTATCTTGAAGAATTAGACCTCCCTGATTTACCAGCACCAAAAGAAGATTATAATGAAGTATTACTTAAATTAATTTCCTCACCTAACATTGGCCTCAAAGAGCGTGTATTTGAACAATATGACCACATGGTTCAGATAAATACAGAGCTTCTACCAGGTAAGGGAGATGCGGCTGTTTTGGGTATTAAAGGAACTCAAAAGGCAATTGCGGTTACTACTGATGGAAATGGTAGATATTGTTACCTTGACCCGTATGTAGGTGGGATGATAGCTGTTGCTGAGGCGGCAAGAAACATTGTTTGTGTTGGAGCAAAACCATTAGCTATTACTGACTGCTTGAATTTCGGTAATCCAGAAAAACCTGAAGTGATGTGGCAATTCCAAAAGGTAGTAGAGGGAATGACACAGGCATGTAAAATACTTAATACCCCGGTTACCGGAGGTAATGTTAGTTTTTATAATGAGAGTGAAAATTTGGCGATTTACCCAACACCAGTAGTGGGAATGTTAGGGATTATTGAGGGACATCGGGTTGATGGAATGGGATTTAAAGACGAAGGGGATATGATTGTTTTACTAGGAGAGACGAAAGAGGAATTAGGTGGAAGTGAGTATCTAAAACAGATTTATGGCAAAGTAGCTGGTAAACCACCTGCTATTGATTTAGAATTGGAAAATAATATTCAGACTACTTGTCTACAAGCCATTGGGCAAGGAATTATCAAATCTGCTCATGACTGCTCAGAAGGGGGATTAGCAGTGGCATTAGCTGAATGCTGTATAGTTGGGAAAATAGGGGCAGAAATTAATATTGACTCAACTTTTATTGAACCCCATTATTTACTCTTCTCTGAATCTCAATCTCGTATAATCCTCACTTTAAACAAGGAAAATTTAGAGGATTTGGAAAAGATTGCCTCTTCACATCAAGTTACTTTTTCTATATTAGGTAAGGTTACAGGAGGCAGACTGAAAATTAACAATTGGATAGATGTAAGACATTCCTCGTTAGAATCACAATGGAAAAATTGGTTATAACAACTTCACTAACACCTCCTTCAAAAAAGACATACTTTCCTCATCTGAAGTCCACTTCAAGATTAAGCAAGTAGTATTTTTAGGATTAAGTCGTAATGTTTGCGGGAATGAAGTAAGCAATGAGAGTACTTTTGGAATTAGTTTTTCATCAGGTGGTAATTCAATCAGCAGATATCCATCAGAAATAGTTAAAGATGTAATGCCAATCTTTTTCGCAATTAATCGCATATTCAGGAGTTCTAAAAGTCTTTTTACAGATACAGGTATTTTCCCATATCTATCTTCAAGTTCTTCTTTAATCTCTTGTAATGATTTAAAGTCTTTAGCAGAAGAGAGTTTTTTATATACCGCATACCGTTGACTAATATCGTTGATATATTCATCTGGGATATAGGTATCACAAGGCAAATCAACTACAGGTAGGGATTCATCTACTATTTCTTCCCCTTTTAATTTAGCTACCGCCTCCTGAAGTAATTTACAATACAAATCAAATCCTACTGCGACTAAATTTCCATGTTGCTCTGGTCCTAGGATATTGCCTGCCCCGCGTATTTCTAAATCGCGCATAGCCAGTTTAAATCCAGAGCCTAAAGCTGAGAATTCGCGTATGGCATCCAGCCGCTCTTTAGCAAGTGAAGATAAGGCAAATTTATGCGGATACAAAAGATATGCATAAGCCATGTGTTTTGACCTACCAACCCTTCCTCTTAATTGATAAAGCTGTGAAAGACCAAATTGATGTGCATTATTAATGATAATAGTATTGACCCGGGCTATATCTATTCCTGACTCAATGATAGAGGTAGAAAGTAATACATCATATTCATAGTCTAAAAATTTTAGCATTACCTTTTCAAGCTCATGCTCAGACATCTGGCCATGAGCAACTACTACCCTTGCCTCAGGAACTATCCTTTTTAAAGAATCATAGACTGCTAAAATTGTCTTAACCTGTGTATGCACAAAGTAAATTTGCCCTTCGCGATCCATTTCACGCAATATTGCATCTCTAATCACCTGCTCACTAAAAGGCAAAATAAAGGTTTTTATAGGTAGCCGCTCTGGCGGTGGGGTATTGATAATACTCATATCCCTGGCTCCAGATAAAGACATATATAAAGTGCGTGGTATCGGGGTAGCAGTTAATGCCAATACATCTATCAACTTACGGAGTTGTTTAAGTTTCTCCTTATGCCTTACCCCAAATCTCTGCTCTTCATCAATAATTAGCAGGCTTAAATCATGAAATTCAACATCCTTTTGAAGCAGGCGATGTGTTCCAATACATATATCTATCTGCCCTGTTTTTAATTCCTCTAATATCTTTCGTTGTTGAGTTTTGGTTTTAAACCTACTCAACATCTCTACCTTGATTGGGAAAGGTGCAAGCCGCTCTTTAAAGGTATTATAGTGCTGAAATGCTAAAATAGTCGTTGGGACCAATACCGCCACCTGTTTATTATCCATCACTGCCTTAAATGCTGCTCTTAGAGCTACCTCTGTCTTTCCATATCCCACATCACCACATACTAACCTATCCATTGGCTGATGTTTTATCATATCATCCTTAATCTCTGAAATCACCTTAAGTTGGTCTGGTGTCTCTTCATAAACAAATCCAGCCTCAAATTCATACTGCCACTGTGTATCTTTAGAGAATGCATGTCCTGGTAATGCCTTTCTTGCCGCATACAACTCTAATAACTCTTTAGCTATTGACTCAACTGACTTTTTGACCTTTTTCTTTACCCTTGACCAGGTAGCATCATTAAGGCGGTATATCTTTGGCGGCCTATCTTTATCTCCAATATACTTCTCAACTAATCCAAACTGGTCTAAAGGAACATAAAGTTTATCTCCCTGTGCATATTCAATCACCATAAGGTCTTTTTTTACCCCTTCTACTTTTATAGTTGTTATCCCTGCATATTTACCAATCCCATAGTTAATATGGACAGCATAATCACCTACTTTAAGGTCTGTAACTATAGAAATAGGGAGGGTATCTGAATGGTCAAATCTTCGCCATGGCATGCGTGATGGATAGCCAAATATCTCACTATCAGTAATCAATACCAATTGTAGCTCTGTAAATTGAAATCCCTGCTTAAGATTGGCAGAGGTAATCGTTAAATTATCAATGTCTACATCGTTATCTTTTAATAATTCCTTTATTCGAGCTTCTTGCCCTTTGTAACCCGCTACTATTACAATTTGATTACCTTCCTCCTGCCATCTCTTAAATTCACTAATAAACAACTTGAGGCTATTCTTAAATTCTGAAGGAGGCTTAGCTAAAAATTCAATCCCATTATCTTCAAAGGACAAAAGTTGTCTTTTACTAATTTCCTTTTGAAATTCTTCCCAGCTTATTAAAAATTGATTTGGATGTGGAAGTTCTTTCTGGTAATCTATTTGAGCACTCTCATATAGAGAAAATGCCTCTTCCTTTAGCCGCTTAGCTTCATTTTCTAAATAAGCAGAATCTTCTAATACCACCAGAGAAGATTCTGGCAAGTAATCAAATATACTCCCAACATCTTTTTTTAATAAAATATCTTCTTGTACTGGCAGGATAGTAACCTGGTCGATGAAAGAGATTGACCTTTGAGTAATAATGTCAAATTGGCGGATAGACTCAATTGTATCCCCAAAAAATTCTATCCGAATGGGGATTTCGGTATTTACAGGATAGACATCTACTATTCCCCCACGATGAGAAAAAGTACCTTTTGACTCCACCATCTCATCATGAGAATAGCCAAGCTGAATAAATTTATTTAGTAACATATTTAGATTAATCTCATTTGAAGTTTGCAAAGAGATTTTTGATTCATTCAGAGCAGATGGAGAGGGGATTTTGGAAAGAATGGTTCGTAGAGAACTAACAATGATTATATCTTTTTGAGCAGACAATTTATCTAAAGTGGCAAGTCTTTCTCCAACTAATTCTTTGAGAGGCAATATCTCATCATAAGGAAGAATCTCTAAAGCTGGAAAGAAAAAAACCTGTGTAGTATCTCCTAAAAAAGCCTCTAATTCTATATAAAACCTTTCTGCCTGAGATTGACCTGGTAAGATAATAAAAAAGGGGTTGACTATTTCCTTTTTTAATCCTGCTAAGAAATAAGCCTTTGAAGAGCCATAAAGACCGCACACAGATTGCTTTTTTACTCCCTTAATTATATCTTTTGCAATCGTAGTAAACTGAGGTGATTTTTTAAGTAAGGTAAGAAACGAGGTTAAACTCATTTGTCATATACTTTACGCCTCCGGAATAGTAGTGCTTTGTCACAGAAATTATTAAAGGAATTAAACCACAGAGGTCACAGAGGAAAAAGAGATTAAGAAGTTGAGAAGCCTGTCCTGGCGACAGGCCAGGGATAAGAAATTGAGAAATCAAGATTTAAAAATCTCATCCTCTTATCTTCTTATTTTCTTAAATTCTGTGTTCTCTGTGGTTAGATTTAACAATTAATGTGACAAAGCAGTAGGACTTTGAGGTATAGGTGGAGTAGTTCTTTCTTCAAATGCCACTCGTACTAATTCCTCAATGGTTGTTATTCCTGCTAAAACCTTTCTTATAGTTGTATCTCTTAATGTAATCAAGCCTGCTCGTCTAGCAACTTCTTTTATAATATGAACTGATTCCCGTGCTAAAATTAACTCACGAATCTCATCATTTAATTCCATAACCTCAAATACACCAGTTCTACCTTTATATCCAGTATTAGAACATTTTTTACAACCAAGTCCATGATATAATTTAATTTTTTTACCTTCCTCTTGAATTATTCCCATTTCTTTAAGTAGTGTAGGAGAGGGGGAATATTCCTCTTTGCAATTAGGGCAGATTACTCGTACTAATCTTTGGCTGACACACATAATTACTGTTGAGGTAATTAAGAATGGTTCAACACCCATATTAAGTAAGCGGGTAACAGCTCCTGGGGCATCGTTTGTATGGAGTGTAGAGAATACGAGGTGTCCTGTTAATGCAGCATTAATGGCTACCTCTGATGTCTCCCTATCTCTTACCTCACCTACTAAGATTATATCCGGGTCCTGGCGCATAAATGACCTTAACCCATCTGAGAAATCTAATCCTATCTCTGGTTTCACCTGAACCTGGTTTATCCCTCTTAATATATATTCTACCGGGTCTTCAATAGTAATAATATTTTTATCTGTAGCATTAATAGTTCTGAGAGTAGAGTAAAGAGTAGTAGATTTACCACTGCCAGTCGGGCCAGTGATAAGTATAATTCCATATGGGGCAACAATATTCCTCTCATAGATGGCTAAGGCTTCTTTATCAAATCCTAATTTAGATAAATCTACACATAAACTTTTGGGGTCAAGAATACGGATGACTACCTTTTCACCGTGAACAGTAGGTATGATAGAAACTCTCAAATCTGCCTCTCGATTAGCTATAATTACCTTTGCTCGACCGTCTTGAGGTAATCTTTTCTCAGCAATATCTAAGTTAGCAATGATTTTTATTCTTGAGACTATGGATGGGTGGAAAGTCTTTGGAGGAGAGGGCATCTCGTACAAAACCCCATCAATCCTATATCGTAGTCTGATATCTTTTTGATATGGTTCTAAATGGACATCAGATGCCCCTGCATTTATCGCTTCACTTAAAATATAATTAACTAACTTGATAATTGGTGCTTCATCTGCCTTGCCCATTTTAGAAATATCTACTGCTTCATCAGCTACCACTGGTCTTAATACCTCAAAAGTCTTCTCATCAATTCCTTTCATAATCTCATCAATAGATTGCTCTTTTTTTCCATAATTTCTTTCGATAATTTCTCTAATCTCATCTTCAGATGCAACCACTGGTTTTACATTACATTTAGTTGCTCTTTTAATATCATCTAATGCAAATACATCCAGTGGGTCTGCCATTGCTACTATTAATGTATTATCTTCTTTAGAAATAGGAATAACCAGATGGCGTCTTATAATACTTTCCAGCACATCACGCCTTACATCTATAGAAAAAGGTTGTATCTCTATTTCTGCTAAATTTACATGCTCCATTCCTAACTGACTACCTAAGAAATCCATAATAATACCTTCAGTAGTAAATCCTAATTTAACCAATATCTTACCTAATCTCTCTCTACTGCGTTTTTTTTCAGCCAATGCTACATCAAGTTGCTCTTGTGTAATAATCCCTGCATCTACTAATAATTCACCCAATCTAAGTCTTTCTGTCATTTTTATCACCCCTTTCTATTTACTTATCATTACCCACAAATACTCATTTCTCCCTCTTAATTAACAATTGACAATTGAC
>JBFMDD010000024.1:0-10825 GCA_040754115.1 bacterium | reverse complement strand
AGTAGGCTTAGACTTGTCTCTTTAGGAACACGAAGCTTTGGCCCGTGATCGATTATGAAACATCTTTTCGAGGGTACCATGGCGAGTATGTTAAAAAATTTTTCGAAGATAAAAACTGCTTGTTAAACTCCCTCCTTTCGTGAAGAGTATTCTGGCTCTCCCAAGTTCATATTAGCTCCATTTGGTATCATGCAATCGGTCTCAGACCCCGCCGGGCTCTCTTCTCCTTGCCTGTAGCGGAGGAGAGAATGCTGCCTTCCAGTAAAATGAACACTGTCGGCCTCCGACACGATGGTGATTTCGGGGCTCAATCCCTTCACTTGCGTTGAAGCCTGATACCTCCCGCCTCCCAGCTTCATACAGTTCGTTGCCTCCCTGCATGTGGAATTAGGTGCTGGACTGGTGGCTGACCTTTGTCCAGACCAGACTTGCACTGGTAAGAACTAATACGCTTGCTTGGCGCACTCATCCAATTACCTCCTTTTCGAATGATATGGTTTTAAATTAAGAATACAGTGAATGCAAGAGCTTGCAAGGATTTCCAGATATTTTTTAAGAAGTTAGGAGCAGGACTTATGGTATCTCAAATGAAAATATCTTCTTTTCAATGTATGTGAATTATCTAAGCAAGATATTGGCAAGAGAAAATAGCAATTGCAGACACCAGAACAGATACCTGAATAAAGGATAGACAGTAGAATTGAAATTTAACTGACACCGGAATACTAAGGAAAACTGCTAAGTGGGAAGCACGAAATCCCTCAATATGAAAGATAAAAAATTGACTTGATTTTTAGGAAGCAGAACATAAATTCTGCCTTGTAAATTTTTTTGGATCAAAAAACTTCTGAAAGGGGGCAGAACCATGCTTCAAATCAAAGAGAAAATTAAAAAAACTTAAATTAACTTGAAATAGGCATTCCAAAAGTTTTGAGTTAATGGATAGCTATATGGCTAAGATTTTTAAAATATATCTAATTTCAACAACTTGTTTATTAATAATAGGGGCATCAATATTTGTTAATGCCCAGACCTATTATGGAAATCAATTTCAAGTCACTACCACTGTCTCAATGGGCTATTTAGATGCTATTGACAAAAAGGCCTCTCTACGATTTACAGCTCAGGCATCCAAAACAGTAAGCAGTTTTAGGATCTATATCTACGATAATGAAGCAGGTTCTAAAACCTATCGATATGGAATACAGACAGATAGCGGAGGTGTTCCCAGTGGAACATGGTTAGGATATAAGGATCTTGATGTTGTAGGAGGCTCTGGCTGGCTGACAGTAGTTCTAGCCTCTGGTATAAGCGTAACCTCTGGCACAGTTTATCATATAGTCGTTGAACCTGTGGATAATCCAAGTAAAGCCATTGCCCTTCAGGCAACCACTCCACTGAATCAAATGATTGTCTATGATAATGCAAGCGATACAAATTCAAACACTCTTTTCTATGATGGAACTGGCTGGACTATTCAAAATTATCAACCTATCTACTTCCTAGACTATTCAGACGCTACTTACGAAGGAAATCCCTGTTCATTCCCTAGTTATGGCAGCGTATATGGAACTAGATATGAATCTCAAAAGTTTACCATGGTTGGAGGGGATAAGATTATTACGGAAGTAGCTGTCTTCATAAAGCGCGGAGGAAGCCCACCCAACGATTGTGATTTCGTTCTTTTTAACATAACTGATTCTGTAGAGGTAGCCAGTGGAACCATAGCGACATCCTCTGAAGTAACTCCATCCTATGCCTGGTATACCCATACTCTATCTGCTTCAAAGACACTCATTGATGGAAAGGAATATCGTCTTTATCTAAAAACCATTGGCGGAGATTCTAATAATAAATATATGTGGCATATGCCATATAACTATGATGCAGCAGATTATAATTCACGAAATTATGATGGTCTGAATTCAATAAATCAAAGCTCTACTGATGGGGGATCAAATTGGTCACAGGACTGGCCTAACTATGACGCCGTATTTAGGTTCACTTTATCAACATCGATACTCAGCGTTACCTTAAGAAATGCTGATGATTCTGCGGATTATACCTCTTGGGACATAGGTTCAGGGAAACAGACAGATACTGTTTATTTAATGGATACGACCAATTGTGTTCTGGTGAAGAATGATGGCACCGTCGCCGAAGATTTCAGCATAAGCGGTACAGGAACAAATTGGACATTAGGAAGCTCTGCAGCAGAAGATACCTGTGTGTTGATGGGACTGTTTAATGCTAGTACTGCTCCTGCTGAGGGGGAATTTTCAAATGCAAATGACTTAATTACCACATCGCCTGTTTGGGCAACATATGTAGCAGACGGCAGCGGAAAATTCCAGGGAGCAAATGATGGTGATAATGTCTTAGCCGGTACAGGAGAAAAATTATACATTTACCTTAAGACACCATCTTCGATCACTCAAGGAGATCAGGAAACAATTACTGTAACTATAGGATGTCGTGAGCATTAGCAGATTCTTAAGGAGACATTATTTAAAAGAAAGGAGGAAGGGTCATGAAAAAACTATTTAAGAAAAGGGCTTGGATTTTAGCTTTAGGATTTTTACTTGTTATGGCAGTTTCCCCTGTCTCTTATGCAGGCGGCATTAGGGTCTCACCAGTGGCGTTTTGCCTTCAGAATGCAGATATTGGCAAGGAGCTGGACTTAGGGGTAGATCTGATCATCACTAATAATACAAGCGAAGAGCAGGTATTTATGATTAGGTCCCTTAAGCCAAGCCAGGCAAAAAGGAAGTGGCTTAAAGGCTATAGTGAGATACCTGATGCCAGTTGGTTCTATTTTCCTGAAGACAAAATAAAGATAGAGCCTAATGGAGAAGGGAAATTGAGAATGCATCTCAAGATTCCTGATGAGGAAAAGTACCTTAATCAACACTGGATGGTTTATGTGGAGGTGACTCCTGAAGCAAAGAAAGGACAGATGTTTAAAATTGGCATAAAGCCCAATTATATGATTGAAACCAAGGTCAATGCAGATGTTAAGGAGAGGTCATACGGAATCTTGGGTCTGGCTCCCAGCACATCTAAAGCGCAAAACATAATTCCTGGAAGGAGAAAAAAGGCAAGTTTTAAGATTTACAACAATGATAACATTGCTCACACTTACACTATTAGCTCCTATATCCCTAAGTCATCATCAGCAAAACAGGATATCAGGGGGACTCCAGGATATGAGTGGGTAAAAAATGCTAATTGGGTCAAGCCGGCGAAAAGAAAGATCAAGCTAAATGCAGGAGGAACAAAAACTGTACGTCTGAATGTTCTGGTTCCCAAATATGCTCGATGCGGTGATGAGGGGTGGGAATCTATTGTGATGATTGAGCCAGATGAAGGTTTATCAGGATTTGTTAGGGTTCTGATAGAGCCAAAGAAGTAATTCCCAAGGAGACACCATACTTAGCAGGAATGAGGGGAAATAGTATGGGTGCCTTGATTATATAGATAAGTGTAAAAAAGTAAGAGTTAAAAACTGAGATGAAAAAAGGAGAAAAAAATGAGAAAAGTTTTAAGCTTGTTAGCTATTTTTGGAATGGTGTTTATAGGCGGTTTTAAGATGGCTGAGGCAGCTACGACTGATACTTTCCAGATCACCATCACCATCAACTTTATTGATATGAACTTGGAAGACTATCTCAATGCTGATTATGGTACCTGGGCTATTGGCCAGGTTGCCCCTAGCAGTGTAAATACTATGGCGGCCAATGGTGGTGGTGCCGGTGAGGAAGGTATCTTGGTAGATAATAATAGTAATGTTTCTGTAGATATTGAGTGTTATGTTGGTGATAGCGGAAGCTGGACACTTGGAGCTGCTATTGGCGCTGATACCTATACACTGGAAGCCAAGGACTTTGCTGCCTGGGAGGTCGGTCCCAGTCCAGATTTTAGCTCCGGCGTGACTCAAATCACTGCGACTGCTAGCCCTGGGAATGATATCCAGACAGGCTTAGCTGCTAATACTGATACTTATCTTTACTATAGGCTTACAGCTCCCAGCTCTGTCAGCTCAGGCGCCCAAAATACTATTACTGTAACTGTTGCAGCGACAGCATCTTAAACATCATGGTTCATTTTTACAGCATTAACCTGAAAGACTACCAGGGCAATGACTGTAGCTCTTGGGCTATTGGTCAGATTGCAACTAGCGTACTGTCCTTAACAGTTCTAATACTGTCATTGCGCTGGGCAAGGTCTTAAAGCAAATCTAAAGACGAGATCCCTTGCTTTACTGGGAATAACGGTTGGAGTAGAGGAATTTATGAAACAACACATTTGCCGCGTAAATGCTATGGATAGTGGCGGAGGAAAATAGTTCTTACAGAGCTGCGAATGGATGATAGATTTTAAGAAAAGAAATAGTGGCTGGTCATATTACTGAAGCCAATATCCTGAGTGATAGGCGACCAGTATTGATCTGCATATATCAGGCAGGCAAACTCTAACCCAGCGCCAGATATAACCATTTGACTATTTATATGCTTAAATAGCTCTCACCATTACTCCTTGCATTTTCCTCTATTTCCCAGCTCGCTATTTCTAAGTCTGTTGTTTAAGATGCTGGGCTTGGTTTCAGTGTATATCGTCAGTAGCATCTTAACAGCAATGGGAGTCTAAGAGAGGTGAGTTAATGAGATTAGTAAGGGCTTCGTTGCTATTAGGCTTAATTCTGTTCGGAGTTATTCCTGCAGAAGAAAGCTATGGGAAGGGTTTAAAAGTTTCACCCTCAAATTACAAATGGCGTAACGCAAAGGTTGGAGCCCGAATGAAATGTCCTGCGGCCATTTTGATCAAAAATGAATCAACAGTTATAAGAAGTTATACGTTAAGGGCTATAAAACCGAGCGAGCTTAAAGCAAAAACAACTGAGGGGTTTACTGAGCTTCCTTCGAGACAATGGATTTCGTTTGATAGGAAAAGGGTATCTATCGGTCCTGAGGAATGGAAGCAAGTTGAGATATTCATTGAGATACCCCAAAAGGAAGAACATCTTGCTCAAAAATGGGATTTTTTTGTAGAAGTTAAGGAATACGCTGCTGGAGGAGAAGTATTTGTCTTAGCCTGTTATGCGAGGTTTTATGTCCTAACCGAGAATAAAGCCGAGCAAGTAACAAAGAAAAGATAGTAATGGTAAGAAAATTTGTTTTCTGCACAATAGTTGCCATACTGGCCGCACTGTTTGAATTTATGCCTATGGAGGCAGAGTGTGCAACAAGCAACTCTTTTACCATTACCTTAACGGTGAGATCACCTATTTTTATTGTATCCCCAGGAAATGGGTATACCGTAGGGCAGAGGCCGACAATTATTGGGTATACGATAGATCCCAATACTGCCTTTACCATTCAAGGTACCTCCGGTGGTGGCGCAGTTGTTGTTGCCTCAGGTACATCGGATAGCAATGGCAATTTTAGAGTTGCTGTAAATCCAACCACTCCTTTGGATTTAGCAGCTAATAATTTGACACCATATGTGGAGAGTTTCGCTGGTCCAGGCATTAATATCACAGTAGTTAGCAATCCCGTATCCTCTCAAGTTCCCACAATAGATACTCCTGCAGGAAATGACACGATAACTTCCAATCCATTTATAGTAAGTGGTTTGGCTGCTCCAAATACCGAAGTAAGACTTCAAGCATTAGATGCTGATGGTAATCTGATTTTAAATTGTGGCAGCTCCACTTCGGACCCAATAACAGGTGCCTACACGATAAGTTGCGATGCAGTTGCCAGTATGCTGGTAGCAGGAGAAAACGCTTTATCAGTGACGACCTATGATCCCACATACCAGGCCATGACCACAAGCCCCATTGTCAATGTAACTTTTGCAAATCCTTTTGGAATTGTTTTTGATTCAAATTCCGCAAGTAATAATCCGATTGGGAGCGCTGTTGTTACGCTTTATTATGACGATGACCCTGGTCCAGGAAGAAATTGGGTTGTTGCTCAGCCAGACAGTGCACCAGGAGCAGGGGATGGTCAAATGGATTTCACTGATTCTAACCCTCGAACAACTGCTGCTGATGGATTTTACAATTTTAATTGTATCAATGGAGATTTTTATATTGAGGTCAGTGCTTCCGGGTATAGCTATCCTTCCTCCGAAACGAGTTTTCCAGAAGGAAGGATAATTGTGGTTGGTTCAAAGGGCGAACCTTTTACTGTTGCAGGAGGGGTTATCAATATGGACCTTCCAATGGATCCAAGCGCTGCTTTGTTAAGAATAGAAAAAGATGCCAATAAGAAGGAAGTATCTATTGGTGATATCGTCACTTATACAGTTACCATACAAAACCCCACAGCAAGCGATGTAACGTCAGTCAACCTGGAAGACAAAATTCCTGCAGGATTTAAATACATAAATGGAAAAGCTCTGTTAGATGGTATTCCTATTCAAGATCCCAAAGGTTATCGTCCCCTTACCTTTAATATCGGAACAGTAAAAGCAGGAGAGACGCGAACGCTAAAATATCAACTAGTAGTAGGCTCAGGCGTAGCCTTTGATAAATATGAAAACAGAGCCATTGCTAAATATTCTGATGGAACAATTATATCTAATAATGCATCTGAAACTGTTAAAGTTATTCATGATCCGCTCTTTGATCTGGGAACAGTGATTGGCAAGGTGTTTCATGATAGAAACGAAAATGGCAAACAGGATAAAGGAGAAGAGCCAATTCCCAATGTTCAAATTGTTACGGAAGAGGGAACGGTTATTACCACTGACAAAGATGGGAAGTACCACTTAGCCAGTGTCATTCCCGGTCGACATTTACTTAGGATAGATGAAAGAACTCTCGCGGAAGGAGCACATCTCACCACGGACAAAGTCACCATAAGAGATATTACTCCTGGTATATTGGCTAAGGTTAATTTTGGAGTAAAACTGCCGGAAGGCAGTAATGTTCAAGAAATGCCATTTAGAATTACTCAAAATCGAGACATTCCAAGCCCACGTTTAAATGTTTCGCTATTCAAAGATGAAGTTAATATAAACGATGCAAAGCTGGAGGAAAAAGCTGAGTTTAGAATATTTACAAATTATTCTTTATTCATAAAGGAATGGAAACTGGAAATTTTAGATAGAGACACCAAACGCGTCATCAAGACATTTGAGGGTACACAAGATAATATCTTTGAGCCGATTTACTGGGATCCCTTTGGAGATAAATTTCTAACGGTGCAAGAAGATAGAGATTACGTTTATATATTGATAGTTACCGGGAGAGATGGAAGACAGGATGTGACAAAAGAAAGAGAATTAAAAATTAAAAATGAACAATTAAAATTAACGAATCAAGATACAGAACAAGAGATAGAAAAAGAAAGACAAGAGTGGCTTAAGAAGGAAAGCAAAGTTAATCATTTGGATAAGCAGAATATAAAGATAGAGGGAGAGACGATAACAATCAAAAATCAAAAAATAAATATCAAAAATATCAGAATATTAAAGTCGGGAAGATTGCAGGCAAAAATCCAAGTTATTGGAAGCGAAGGACTCAAGGCCAAAGATCTGTTGGAAAGCCAGAGCATCAAAGCGCTAGATGCTCAAAGGGAGGTTGAATTAATTCTGCCAAAAGGAGAATATAACATTCAGGTTACAAGCTACAGGACACAAGTGACAGGCGATAATCAAGCGGAGAAGGGTGCAGAACTTAAAACCCAAAGCGTGCAACAGGAAGCTTGGAACGAGCAAACTGCATATACAAAGCACATCAAAGTCGGTGATGACTATTTATTCTTCGTAGCAATGGGTGATGCCAAGATGGGTTATAATTTTCATCAGGGTCATATCGAACCTGTTCAGCACGAGGATAAATTCCAAGAAGGTTTCTGGAGCGAAGGAAGATTTGCTTATTACTTAAAAGGAAAGATTAAAGGGAAATACCTCATAACTTCCAGTTTTGATACCCAACGAGATAAAAAAGAGTTATTTAAATATATAGATCCAGATAAATACTATCCGGTTTATGGAGATTCCTCATCCGTTGATTATAGAGCGACAGATACCCAAGGGACGCTTTATCTTTTGATTGAGTGGGATAAATCACAATTTTTGCATGGGAATTATCACACCACTCTTACAGATACAGAATTGGCCCAATTTAGCCGCACCCTTTATGGAGAGAAAGTTCATTTAGAAAGCGTCTCCACGACCAAGTTTGCCTCACCGCGCACAAAATTAATAGTCTTCCGTGCTCGTGCTCACCAAAAGGCAGCCCATAATGAGTTTGCCGGAACTGGCGGCTCACTGTATTACCTGAAAAATAAAGATATAATCGAGGGTTCAGAGAAGGTAAAGATAGAGGTCAGGGATAAAATCAGTGGTTTAGTTTTAGCAACAGAAGAAATGAAAGAGGGAGTGGATTATGAGATAGATTATCCTAATGGCAGGATTATTTTCTGGCAACCTATTAGTTCTATCTCTGAGTCAAGTTCCATTATTTCAAGCCACTTATTGGACGGTAATCCTGTTTATGTGATTGTTGATTATGAATATGATGCAAAGGGTAAATACAATGAAGGAACGGTGGGTGCACATATTCAGAAATCCTTAAGCGATTACTTAATGGTTGGCGGAACCTATGTGAAAGAAGAGCTGCAAAAGGAAAATTACGAATTGCAAGGTGTAGATACAACCCTCCATTTAGGAAAGGACATAACATTGACTGCTGAATATGCGGAAACCAAATCCGAAGCCACAGGCAATTTCATTTCCACGGATGGGGGTCTATCCTTCACGGAGCTTCCAACGGATGAATATGCAAAGGGTAAAGCTTACGGTTTAAAGGGTACAGCACATCTATTTAATAACAAATTAAGTTTGTCCAGTCATTATAAATGGATAGACAATGACTTCTCAACCAATGCTACCAGTTCACAGCAAGGAAAAGAGCTCATTAGATTTGGTGCAACTCTTGATTTAACATCAAGCACAAGATTAACTTTTTCTCATGATACCCAAGAGCTGATTAATGATGGCAATTCTCAAACTCAGCTTCAGGTCGGTGCAACCAAAACGGAGACATCATCAGCTCAAATGACCCATGATATGGATAAACTCAAGCTAACGGCCGAATACCGTCATCAAGAAGTCACCGGGAAGAAAGAAGAGTTTAAATCAGAGACCAACACTGAGGGAGATATAATCGCCGTAAAAGCCGATTATAAGGCAACGGAGAAGGTCACTGTTTCATTTGAACAGCAGGCAACATTGAAAGGTAAGCCCAATCACCAGACAACTGTTGGTATTGCTGCAAAAGTTTCAGATTGGCTCTCATTACATGGGAAAGAAACCATTGGCACCAATGGCACAGCGACAAGTATAGGCGCAACAGCATATGCTGGCGATAAATTTGAATTGACAAGCGATTACACTAAAACGAACAATTTAGCAAATAAGATGAGCGATACAGTATCAGCTACTGGTAAGGCAAAAATAAATGATAAGACAGAACTTCACACTACTTATGCGCTCACTGATTCGCTAAATAAAGGAAAGACATCATCCATTATTTTTGGAGGAACTCATAAGATTACAGATGAATGGGAATTGAGCACCGATAGAACTTATGCTAAGTGCGCAAGAGCTGCAGGTAAAAAAGAAATGAAAGAAGCTAATACATTCCGTGTGGCAAAAAGAAAAGATGGGAAAAAATTAGAGGCATTATTTACAAAACAACATTCCCAGAGCAATAGCGAAATTTCTAATGCCAACATATTTGGCCTCTCAGGAGACATTCATGATAAATGGGCAGCTGGCTTGAGTTTTGAAAAGGGAGTGGTTCAAAACCACGATGCCACACAGTCCAAGCGTAAGGCCGGTACATTAGGGCTGGGGTATGTCAATAAAGATCCCAAAACAGGAGATATTCGACTTAAGGCATCGAGCAAGGTCGAGCTTCGCTTTGATGATGGAAAGGAAGATAAGCGTCAATACCTTTTATATAATGCGCTTGAAGGAAAAATAAATCCTAATACAACGCTTTTTGTCAAAGCAAATATCTCAAAAACCAATAACCATAGTATGAATTCCACGGAAGCGCAATTTAAAGAATTCGTATTAGGCTCAACCTATAGACCTGTTAATTTTGATAGACTCAATCTATTAGCTAAATATACTTATTTAGAGGATGATTCCCCAAGCGGGCAGAGTGGTTTTAAAGATATCGAAAAAGAAAGAGCTCATGTCTTAGCTGCAGAAGCAGTATATGACTTAACCAATAGATGGCAGATAGCAGAAAAACTCTCCTTTAAAGCGGGTAAAGAAAAAGTCATAGGATTTGATTTTGCAAAAACCCAGACATGGCTTTGGATAAACAGGCTTGGCTACAACATCAACGAAGATTGGCAGATAGCAAGTGAGTATAGAATTTTAGCTCAGAAGGAAGCTAAAGATCGTAGGCAAGGAGCCCTTTTTGAAGTTGCAAAAAAGATAGGTGACTTTATACAGATAGGTATTGGATATAACTTTACTGATTTCAATGATGATCTGACGCTTCTTGATTATACGGCACATGGTCCTTTTATCAGGATAACGGGCACATTCTATGATAGAAGCGCAAGAAGATAGAGCGCGCCAAAATTAAAAAATAAACTAAAAAAGCCTCGGAAGGTCGCCTTCTGTGCCGATTCGATTCCAGCCTCCAGCACTATTTTTTCAATCACTTATTATTCTTAACAATGGGTAAAATTGGATTGCAGTAATAATGTGAAAAACGAGAATCCTAAAGCTATGTTAATTGTGACTTAGTGGTCTATTTCATAAATTGTGTTACGTATATGCATAGACCGAT
>JBFMDD010000023.1:0-3967 GCA_040754115.1 bacterium | reverse complement strand
AGTTAAATCACACAATGCAAGATAGAAATAAATTGAAATTAGTTGAATTCGAAGAATGTTGCGAAGCAAAAATTTATGGGAATTCATTGTTTTTTACTACCAATTTCAATCAATTTCTATAAATTTCCATTATATTTCTATCAGTTTCTATTTTTCTTGTAGTGTGAGATGAAAGTTTCATTTTCATTAGTGAACTTAACCATACAGGTCGAATAATTTCTTTTGGTATTATATCATGTTTCTTATCTTTTTACAAGTGAAAAAATAAAGAAAACTTGTTTTCCTTGACATTGGCATCATATTGTGATATAGTTTAATCATCATGAAGAAATCTACAGATACTGAGAAAATTCTACAGGAATTTGTCAATAGCAAAGAATGGAAACAGCTTAGAAGGATTTTCCTTGCTAGGGTAGGTAGTCCATGTTGGGTGTTAAATGAATTTGGTGAGTTTATATACAGGACATCTCAAGACAGTAGGCATTGTCAATTGATTAAGAATAACTCGAGATTAAAAAAGAGATGTGATGAAGAATACCTTCCTTCTCTAATAAAAGATGTTGAATCTCAAAAAAAGCCTATCATTAGTAGCTGCTATGGAGGCTTTTTAGGTTTTGCTTATCCACTTATTTTTCATCGTGAAACAATTGGTATTGTAGGTGGCTGTCAGGTATTAGATGGAAACCTGAAAATGGAATTTTACAAGGAAATGGCTACTTACCTTAAGATTGACGCTGATGAACTATATTCTATAATTATGGAGGCATATTCTATCTCTCCTAATTTACTTCACGGGATGATTGAATTGGCTTTCCTGATTTCTCAATCATTTATTGATAAAACTATAGGAGAAAACTATCTTTTTGAATCTGATCTGGAACGGATAAGAACCTTGATGGTAGAAGCAGAGGAATTAACTATAGAGACATCTCACCTGGGTAAAGAAACAGCCAAATTGGAAGAAGGAATTGGGAAACTTGAATTGGAGACAGAAGATGAGGGGCTAAGATTAGATGCAGAGGCAAGAATAAAATCACTTAGCACAGAGGCGAAGAGAATAGAGATAGAGGCTCAGGGTATTAAAACTCAAGCAAAGGAACTTAAACAGAAGGCACAACAACTTAAAACATATGCACAAAAAATAGAATTGCAGGTAAAAAAATTAGAAGACCAAGCAACAAAATTAGAGGCACAGGCAGAAAAATTGAATTTCCTCTATTTTATCGGTATGGAAATTACTGCCCTGGATGATGCTGAAGAAATTCTTAAATTAATCGTATGTAAAATTCAACCATTTTTTGATTGTGAACTTGCTACTTATCTTCTCATGGAGGATGAAGAAATTAAAGCTGGTGGGAAAAGGGCATATCCGATTAGTGAAAGACTAATTTATGATATACGAATGAAATTAGAAAAGATATGGGAAGAACATCAAGAGGAGGAAACCTCTCAACCAATGGCTTCTTTTTCAATAATCGAAGAAGATGAAACTACTACTATCCAGGTAGAGCCTGCACAAAAATTTAACTCATCTCTGAATGTTATCCTTAAGGATAAAGGGAAAATGATTGGACTTTTAGCCGTTTTTAGCTCTAAGAAAAATGCATTTGATTCTGTGACACAAAGACTACTTTCTTTTATTGCAGATATTGCATCATTAGCTATTGGAAGAATAAGAAAGACTTTTGATAATACAGAAGGATTATTAGAACGAGATAAATTAACACAAACTTATAATCTTAAATATCTTAATAATTACTTAACAAAAATATTACTCAAAGTTGATTATAATCATCCAGTATCTTTGATAATATTAGAATTGGATAGTTTTAAAGAAATTACTGATATATATGGCAACAGAGAAGGGGACAGACTTCTTTGTGCGATAGTAAGAAGGATAAAGATGTGTATTAAAGATAGACCAAATTGTATTGCCAGGGTTCAAAATGATAGATTTATCGTTTGCCTACCTGATGTAAATTCAAAAGATGTGCTTACACTTACAAAAGAGCTCAGTGAACAGATAAAAAATGAGGAGTTCTTTATTGAAAAAGACCCAAAACATCCCTATAAAATTACTGCCTGCATAGGAATTGTTACATATCCTAATGATAAGATAAAGTATAAAAATAAACTTCTCGATTGTCTGGAGATGAGTCTTAGAAATGCAAAATCAAAAGGCAAGAACCAAATTGAGGTGTATTAAACCTATTTTTTAATATCCAACAAATCTGAATATAGTCATTAAGACACTAATTAGCGTTCCAACAAAAAATAATACTTCCTACCATCCATTTAGTTTGAGAGATGATAAGTGTATATAATCTTGTTTCAACTCGCTCCAGTTTTGGTACACCTTTTTCGCCTATTACAGATTCTACAGTTACCTGTGCTCCTAATTTATCTTTTTTTAATCTGCTATATCGACAAAGGTATTTGATGCTACCTCCATAAATCTTCTCTTTTCATTTGAAAAAAGTCGTTTTTCTTCCCCTTGTTTAAAATATGCTGAGGAGGTAATAATTTTGAAATTTCGCTTGACAAATGGGTCTTCTTCAAATTTTATTGGGATGGAAGAAAAGGCATTTACGCCTTCAGCAACAAGTGATTTAGCAGCTAAATATCTTCTTTTCCCATCGATTATCTCAAATCTACCACCTGTTTTTTCCTTAACCCAGATTGCTTCATTTATGCCATTTTCTTTTAAAATCTTTTTAAACCAATTCTGAACAGGGTCGTCCTGTGAAGGTTTTTGATAGTCAATGGGTAAATCCAAAAGGTCTATTCTAACTGTTTTTTCATCTTTGATGTCCTGAACCATAAGTTTTAAATTACCTTCTTGCTTTCCTTCTTCTAAGTAAAAGGTAGCAAATAATTGGCCAACTTCATAACCTAATTTTGAATGTTTTGCCATAATTATAACCTCTTTTGCCCCCTTAATCATTCGCTTTTTAATTTGAGCCTGCGCCTCATCCTTAACCCATAACCCACTACTAAATGATATTCCATCCACATCTATAAATGCCAGATCTACCGAGTACTGGTCAATTGTTTGATTAGATAAATTTCCTAAAAGAACTCCTTGTGTAGTTCTCAAATCACCTCCAGTAAGAATAACATTTGATTTTGATGCAAGTTCATTAGCTACATTTACTGCATTTGTAATTACCGTGATGTGTCTTATTCTTTTATCAGATATTCTTTTTGCAAGCATATTAATAGTTATTCCACCATCCATAAATAGAATATTTCCATCCTTTATGAATCTTTTTTCTACCACATACTTAGTAATTGCAGTTCTTTCAGAGCGGTCTTCAATAGAACTTTCTTGTGCCATAATCTCTTCCTCTGCCTCTGTAAGTATAGGTACTGCTCCACCAAATGTTCTATTGACAAGTCCCAGTGATTCAAGTTCGGCTAAATCTTTTCTAATTGTAACTAACGAAACTCCAAACTTATCCCTTAAATCTTCATTGGCTACAACCTTCTTTTTATAAATTTCCTTTAAAATAACATATCGTCTTGTTTCAGAAGATGATTTTCCCATTTTTATCACCCCTTTTAATTATAGTCTGGTAAAGAGGTTATGGTTAAGATGCCGGTTTGGTTTAGAGGTTATGAAGTTGGTCTTGTCTCTCAATTTATCCCCTTCCTTGATGAACTGGTGTTACCAACTTCCATACTGGCTTCCTAACCTTAACCATTTATCCGAAAATGTAACCGTTTAGATAGCTAAGAATTCTGCAGTTTATCAGGTTCAAGGTTACTAAGCAATAAAGATTAAATGCTTTAAAAATATCAAATCCTGACAAACAGCTAAGCAAATCAACTCAGGAGCACACCCCTAACCTCTTAACCTTGAACCTTATCGTTACCCACATCTTGAGAGGGGAGATTTTTGAGGGGAAGTACTCCGAAATAACAAAGATATGCAGTCCCCAATAATTAACAATTAACAATTAACAAT
>JBFMDD010000022.1:0-9543 GCA_040754115.1 bacterium | reverse complement strand
CTTTATTCTTGATCTAATGAAGATAAAAATACTCCTATTCATTCCCATCCCATTCCCTTTTAATCTTTCCACCTATCCCCCTTTAATAAAATCTTGTAATATTAGCCTCTACTGTCTGAATCACAATTTAATTTTCTTTATTATTGACAATTATAATTTTCTGTGGTATAATAAGTTAGAAGGAGAGAGAAAATGTACTTTGCATTACCTGGGTTTATAAGTACTGCAATTAATTTTATATTTGGAATATTGGTCTATTACTATAATAGCAAAGATATTGTCAATAAGACATTCAGAAATTTAATGTTAGCTATTTCTCTATGGTGTTTTGGGTTGGGAATGGGTTACATATCACCTAATGTAGAGATAGCATTCAAATGGGCAATTTTTAGAGCAATAACAGCATTCCTTATAGCACCATGTTTTGCACATTTTTCCTTTGCTGTATCAAGGAAATATAACCTGTTAAACCCCCTTATATTATTCCTCATATATTTACCATGTTTGATTTCCATACCTATGATTTTAATAGAGCCAGGAGTACTTATTAAAGATATTAGAATTAATCCTTTTGGAGAGTATGACAAAGAATTTAACACACTATATCAAATTCATGGATTATATTTAGCTTCTTGTACTATAATTGGATTATACACGGTTATAAAGGCAAGATTACAAAACAAACTGATTCAAATATGTATATTTATGGGATTTATATTAGGTTGTACCCCATGCCTAATAATCTATTTTATCCTTTATCCAGTATTTAACATATATTTAACATAAATCTTTTATACATAGGTCCATTATTTACATTAACACTTCCATGTTCGATTGGATATGCATTAGTTCAACCGGATGGCTTGATGAATGTTAGAGTTAGAGAGATATTAGGAGAATTCTTAGTTAAATCAATAACCTATATTCTTCTAATTTTGGTATCAGTGATAATATTTGTCAGTGTATCGTATTTTACTAAATGGATGTGGATTCCTACCTTTGAATCAAATATTTTGGTGTATTTACCTGGATTGGGACTGGCAGCTTTTGTATCCACACATTTTAAACCAAGAGTTTACACACTTGCCTATAAATTTATATATGGGCATCGACGATTACTCTGGCGAGAAAGATTTTTAGCCCTTTCTTTAAACCTTAAAAGAGATTGTCCAGATGAAGAGGTAATAAAATTAATTAGAGAACAAATCCCTAAGATTATAAATACTGATATATATCATCTATTGTTTTATAACCAGGAGAATGATACATTTAAAATAATAGATTCAAATAAAGATGAGGTAAAAGATACACAGGTACAGCTAAGCATGGAAGATGCATTAATCCAAAGAATAAACATAGGTGATGGACTAAAGGTAATAAGTGAAATTGAATCTGATGCTGCATTTGAAAAGGGTATTTCTATGTTTAAAAAATATAATATAGAAATGTGTCTACCAATAAAACAAGAAAAGAATTTATTAGGAATTATATGTTTTGGTAAAAGGAATTTATTCCCTAAATATGATATAGAGCAGAAAAAAGAGGTGAGTAGGTTTGTATATTTTGATGCATTACCTTATATTCGTGGCTATTTAGAAAATATGCAAAGAAAACCACCTTATACTACTGTTATCTATCTCGAAGATATACCTGATGAAATACTTAACTCTAAAAATGATAGTCTACTTGAGTATTTACTTAATCCTGATAAGGTAAAAATAAAGATAATAAAGGATGGAAATAGGATTTTAACAAAGGAATTAAATTTAACTCGCCCAGAAAAGATAATCTTTAATTATATAGCCTATAAGGCACATATAAATGAGGTGTATGATAAATATACAGATTGGCATGATATTCCTGCTATTGAGCGGGTTTTTTCAGATGAATTAGCAAATGCAGAAGGTGTAGTAATTAAGGCATTAGGTAATTATCATGGATATGTACCTGTAGGGAGCAGAATAAGGCAATGGGTAAGTAATATCCGCAAGACATTAGCAAAAATTGATGCCAAAGATTTAATTCCTCGTGAAAATATCTCTCGTGGAAGAAGTAGAGGATATACAATAAATGGTAAAATAGTCTTATTAAAATTAAAAGAAGCATAGTTTACTTTTTTCTTGACCAAATTTAATTTTTATTGTATAATGGAGTTTAAAATTAAAAAAAGTAGAGTATTTTAGTTGAAAAATGGAAAGGAGGAATTACAATATATCTTTATCTGGATAAACAAACTGTTATACATGATTTGAATCCAATTACTAAGATTATAAGTTTGCTTCTTCTTTTTGCCTTAAGTTTAGTTTTTAATAACCCAATGTATTTATTATTCTTATTAGGATTTACTCTTTTAATTGGCTACAAAAGTAAATCCTTAGAGAATATTGTGCGAATAAGAGTACTTCTGATTTGTCTTGTGGTTATGTGTCCAGTGTTATGGACCTTTTTTATAAAAGGAAAGACTATTCTTTGGCAGTATAAGTTTTTATCAGTATCTAAAGAATCTCTTCTTTATGGATTAGGGATGAGTTTCAGATTGGCAATGATGATTATCTCCGGAATGATATTTATCTCTTGTACTAAGGTGGAAGAGTTTACCTGGGGATTACAGAAATTAGGATTACCTTTCAGAGTTAGTTTTGCATTATCCCTTGCATTTAGATTAGTACCTACTTTTGCACAGACAGCTCAAACTATTACTCAATCGCAGTTAGCTCGGGGATTAGACTTAGATAAAGGTGGATTTATAGTCAAGATTAAAAAGTATATCCCGGTGATTATCCCTATTCTCGCTTATGCTATCAGAAAGACAGATTTGTTAGCTCAAGCATTGGAATCAAAAGGATTTGGAACTAAGGGACCACGAACACATTATCTTGAATTTAAAGTATTTATAGTAGATTATTTGGTAGTGGGTTTATTAATTTGTTTACTTGTTTTCTCTATTTTAGTTAGATTAAGTGGATTTGGAATAGTAATTGATAGACTGTGATAAAGGAGTAGGCAGTAGAGAGAATTTATGTTATTAGCAAAGATTTATGTTACTTTAAAAAAAGGTGTTTTGGACCCACAAGGGGTAACAGTAAAGAAAGCCATTGAATCACTGGGTTATAAAGGGATAGAAGATGTTCGAGTTGGAAAGTATATGGAGATAAAATTCGATGGATTAAATAAAGATGCTATTGAACAGATGTGTGAGCGTCTTCTTGCTAATCCGGTTATTGAAGATTATAGGTTTGAAATAGGGGAGGTGACATAGAGAAGTAAGAAAGTAGAATGTAGTAAATTTTTACTTTCTACTCTCTACTCTCTACTCTCTACTTTTATGAAATGGGGTGTAGTAGTTTTTCCAGGTTCAAATTGTGACCATGATTGCTATTGGGTATTAAAACATGTATTTGCTCAAGAGGTAGATTATATCTGGCATAAAGAGAGCCGGGTGGAAGGATATGATTGTATAATTTTACCTGGGGGATTCTCTTATGGTGATTATTTACGCACAGGAGCGATTGCTCGATTTTCAAAGGTGATGCTTGGAATTGAAAAATTCGCTAATCGTGGTGGATTGGTATTAGGAATATGTAATGGCTTTCAAATTTTACTTGAGGCAGGATTTTTACCAGGAGCAATGTTACGCAATAAAAACTTAAATTTTATATGTAAATATGTTACAATTAGAGTTGAAAATGACCAGACTCCTTTTACTAATATTACTTCTCAAGATAGGGTTTTAAATATCCCTATTGCTCATATGGAAGGTAATTACTATGCAGATAAGACTATGGTAGAGGAGTTAAATAGAAATAATCAAGTTATCTTTCGATATTCAAGTATAGATGGTCGATGTACTAATGAGGTTAATCCTAATGGCTCAGTAGACAATATTGCTGGGATATGCAATCGTGAAGGGAATATTTTAGGTATGATGCCGCACCCAGAACGATGTACTGAAAAGCGATTAGGGAGTGAAGATGGGAAGGTAATATTTGAATCTATATTGAGGTGGTTAGGAAATGGAGTTAGATAATCTTCTTAAAACGATGATAGGAAAAGGCGCATCAGATTTACAATTGAAGGTTGGCAGACCCCCTATTTTACGCATTACAGGCGAGATTGTAGTTGAGAAAATGGATAAATTAAGTGATAAAGATACAAAAGAGATGTTAGAAGGCATCATGGACGATGAACATAAGAAGAGATTTGACGAAAGGCGTTGGGTGGATGTTAGTTATAGTATTCCTGGTGTCTCACGATTTAGAGTAAGTATCTTTCATCAACGAGGGACGATTGCAGCTGTATTTCGTGCCATTCCATTTGAGGTTCCTACTATTGATGCTTTAGAACTACCAGAGATATTAAAAGATTTAGCATTAGCCCCTCATGGATTAATTTTGGTAACTGGCCCAGCTGGTGCAGGGAAGTCAACTACCTTAGCCGCTATGATTGAATATATTAATCAAAATCGACCATGTCATATTGTGACTATTGAAGACCCGATAGAATTTCTATTTAAAGATAAAAAAGCTACCGTAACTCAGAAGGAATTAGGCTCAGATACATTCTCCATGAATGATGCATTGATAAGTCTTTTTAGGCAGGATCCAAATGTTATATGGATAGGTGAAATGCGCGATATAGATACTTTTAAAGTAGCTATGCGCGCTGCTGAAACAGGACATTTAGTTTTGAGTACTTTACATACTTCAAGCGCTGACCAAACCATAGATCGAATGATAAGTATCTTTCCTGTAGAACAGCAGCAGCAAATTCGAGTACAACTTTCTCTTACTTTGCAAGGAATTATTTCACAAAGACTACTTCGACGCAAAGATGAAAAGGGACGAGTGGCTGCATTTGAAGTGATGGTATCATCTCCAAGTATTAAAAAGTTAATTGAAGAGCATAACTTATCCAAAATCCATGATACTATCTTTTCTTCTGTAATTCAGTATCGAATGCAAACATTAGAGCAATCATTAGCTGCATTACTTAAAAATGAAGTTATTAATTATAAAGAGGCTCTTTCTTCTTGTAATAATATAGATGAGCTAAGAAGAGCTCTTAGAAGTATAAACTTAGACGAACAAATGTTTCAGGAGGGGTAATACTATGAAAAAATCGGTAAGTAGTGATTTCTCAAAAGTAGCTGCTAAGGCATGGGAAGATGAAGAAGAAAAACAAAAACTATTAAGAGAATTGAATGATACACATAAGATTTTAATGGATAGAGAAAAAAAGATAGAACATTTAGAAAGCGCATTAGCAGATAAAGAGGATAGAATAAGAATGCTTAAACAAGAAATGGAAAAACAAAAAGAGGATATTCAAAAGGAACATAATGAGACACTTAAAAAAAGGGATAATTTGATAGCATCTCTAAAAAAGAATCTGGAAATTAAAGAGGAATTACTGGAAAGAGAAAGAAATAAAACCCTGTGGCAGTTTCTCTTTCAAAAGAGAAGGTAACGAATAGGTAGCCGTTTGGGGTCAGACCGTGAATGTTGAATGTAGAAGGAACTCTCTACATTCAGGTCTGACCCTATTTATCCGAGAACCTTGGTAAATGAAGACTCCCGGATAAAAATAAGGTTCAAGGAGAAAGGAGCAAGGTAGAGTAGTCTTGTTCCTTGTACCTTGATCCTTGTTCCTCGAACCTTATTTTTATCCGAGAATCTACTATTATTCTATAAATAGAATACCATAATAGAATACTATTTGTCAATACTTTTTTAAAAACCAAAGAATGATTTGACTGCAAGCATAGCACAATTGAGGACCATGGAAGGCAAGGGAGAGTAATAATACCAACACAGAAATTAGGAGTAAAAAGTTATTAATCATAGACGATTATGAGGTTTTGGACACCTATTCTTCATTCTTTAATATTTCCCTTAACACTTATGCAATCACCTTAAAAAGTAAGAGTCAGTCCCGCATTTAAGGCATAATCTTTAACCTGCCTAAATTCTGAATTTCCCAATGGTAAAGATAGTTTACCATCTTTCTCCGTAATCTTCCATGCTGGTTTATATTGAGCCATAGGATGGAAGATTATGGCACTTTTTAACCCTCTAAGGTGCTCAACAAGTGGTCTCTGACAACGTTAGAGATTAGAGGAATGCTTTAATGTCACGGTACGAATAATGGAAAATGGAATAAGTCTGGAAGAGAAGGAATGACTTAATGTCACTTTACATCTTATCCATCCGACTAATAAGTTGGAATGGGAAACAAGACTTCTTTATCAGAACAATTTTTAAACAGGGAGAATTTTCTGAGTGCCTACAAAAGGGTAGTGAGAAAAGGAGCATCTGGCGGGATAGACAATGTCTCTATTGAAGACTTCGGAAGGCAACTTGATAGGAATATCCTCAAATTAATATACCAAATCAAAACTGACCACTACACCCCTCACCCCGTAACTACAATCCACATCCCAAAATTTAATAAAGAGAATGAATGGAGAGAACTCGGACTGCCAACAGTAGCGGATAAAATTGTTCAATCAGCATTATTACAGACAGTCGAACCTCTGGCGGAAAAAATATCCACCTGTGCGATTAAACTAATTCATTGCAGAGACGCAAAGGAAAAATAAATGTCCAATGTAAAATAGGAAATGAAAAATGGGAAATTTTAGTACTTCGCAAGACTCGTTACCTTTCAGATATACATTTTCATTTTACATTTCTCATTTTACATTATCCATTTTACATTTAACCGCACAGGTCGAAAAATATTTATGAACACAAGCTATGGTTACCGTCCTGGTAAGGGACATTTTAAAGCCATTAGAAGAGTTGAACATAGGCTGAAGAACGAACGAAAGACCTGGACAGCACACAGAGATATTGATAATTTCTTCGATACACTCAACCAGGACCTTCTTTTGAACCAATTTTCTGAGTTGGTAGATGGTGATGAGCTTCTGATTAAATTGGTAGCATTATGGTTGCGGATGGGCCTTGTGGATAAAAAAGGCCGATGGCATAATGTTGAATCTGGAGTCAGGCAGGGACATGTTATCTCACCTCTCCTTGATGAATTTGCCTCGAAATTGAATATCGGCTGGATAAGATATGCAGATGATTACCTGATTCAAGACTACACTAAAGAAGGAGTCGAAATAGCCGATACTCAGATTATTGACTTCCTGAAAGATAAACTCTCATTAAAAGTAAATAATAACACCAATGCCATTAGTGATATTCAGAATGGTTTCACATTCCTCGGAGTTTATTTTTGTGGTGATAAGAGGGCTATTGCCCAACACAAGATGGATAAGATACAAAAGAAGATTGCATGGCTGTTTTCTGAAAAGAATCCCAAATCTCTCGAATCTATCGTAGAACAGCTCTTGCAGATGATAGATGGATGGCGGAGACATTATGGCTTTTTGAATCCAACAGACCAATTCTCAAAGATACAGCAGGTGATTGAGAATAAATTTATTTCCTTTGCCTCAGGAAGAATAAAAAATGGGCAATGGAGCAAAAATCTGCCCAATATCCAGTTCCCTTTATTAATCGCAGATAATGACCTCTCTGCTGGTTCTAAGAGAATGAAATACTTATGGCAGGAGGCATTAAGGATAAGTAACACCTCACAAATTCAAGAAATAAAAAAGATAGCAGATAAAGAGGTCTCAAAAAGAAGAAGAAAATACCACAGAGAACATACCCAGAATACTGACCTTGTAATTACAACACCAGGATACTTTATTGGTAAAAGAAGTGAAAGGATTATTGTAAGAAAGAAACAGCAGATTGTAAGTGAGATGCCCGCAATAAGACTAACAGGATTGACTATTGGAGGAAAAGGGGTTTCTCTTTCAAGCGATGTGGTTGAACTGTGTATTAGTAAAGAGATTTACATCCATTGAGAAATTGATGTTAGTGCAACCGTGGTTGGTAAGGCAACAATACGGGTGGAAAAGAAAATGAGAGAAGAAAAAGAACTTAAAAAGAAAGTAGAAAGTATTCTTAATTCTCTTTTCATAGGTGACCCCATATCTCGTAAAGAAAACCTCAAATTTCATTAAGAGCTTGCCTCCATGGTTTTGTCTTTCCTTGTTTAATGGCTGATATTCCTTCATCTATAGCCGTTTTTGCAACCTCGGATTGACTCAATAGAGTTGCTTCTTTAATATCTTCTTTGTTCAAAACCTCCAACAGTTTTGTCAGCACATTGAATCGTTCAATATCAATTACCACTGCTTTAGGTTTACCGTTCTCCATAATAATCGGCAGTTGCCTTTGAGTTACAGGATCTCTCATGACTATTCTGGCCATTAATTAATTCCTCCTTTCAATAGTCCTTATTTTTTATACCAATCAAGGGCATAAAATGTGAGATTGAAACGCAATGAAAAAGCGTGCAAAGACCTATTGGTTATAGGCTTTTTTCTCTGCATCCTCTGTGTCTTAAGTGGTAAATTCTGCCCTTGTTGAGTATACAGCCCCAACCTTGAGAAGAAGGGAATTTGAATCTTCATTCATTATACCAGTTTTCTCCTTTTTTGACAAGCATTTTTTGTATTAAACTCCCAAATAAATCTCTTTTAGGGTCTGATGAAGGCAGGACAGAGAAATGGATTTTCAGAAATACTATTCTATAAAATCTTCGTAACCTTCGTGCTCTTCGTGGTAAAAATTGTGTAGAGATTTATGCGGTTAACTATATTATCCCTACAAAAATATCGCCTACAAAATTGTAGGGGAGTATCTCTTCTTTAACCAGAGTTTAAAAATAGGGTCAGTGAACTCGTATAAGCCCTTATCCTCTTTTAAAAGAATCCCTTTATCTATGAAATATTCGATATATCGGCTTATAACATTAGAATTGCTTTTGGTTATCTGACATATCTCTTTTGGAGTATGAAGGTTATGCACAGCCATTGCACAAATTATGCCTTTTCCCTTATCACTGAAGGATTTAAACTCCTCAAAAAAGAGTATATCTCCTTCTTGACCAAGAAAATCTCCGAATGCCTTTTGCACCAGTTCCTGGTCTATTCTTTTCTCTCCTGTTCTGTTCAACTCTCTCCCGATAAATTGAACATAAAAGGGTATACCTTTGGTGAGGGTATACAATTCTTAGGGTTGTGGATACTGACGCTCTGTGGATAACTCTTTCAGAGTTACCCACATTGCTTGGACAACTCCTTCGGAGTTGCCCATAGTCTCCACAACACTACTATTATTATTTATTTTTTTGTAAGCGTTCAGGTGTAAGTAAGGAAAAATGGAAAAGTAGGGGAAGAGGGGAAAATATTAAAGAATTTCATTTCAAATTTTAATTTTCAGTGATCAGTATGTTCAGTGAACAGTGATCAGTATGTTCACTGCTTACTGCTGACTGTTCACTGCTCACTGCTCACTGAGTATACTGAACATACTTTTCTCTCAAAATGTGGGGTGCGAAAGTTTGCTTTCGCTTTGGACGGCGAGAGCTTGCTTGCGCTTTGCTCAAAGCACAAGCAAGCTACCGCACTCCAAAAAGAGGAACTTACTTTTGCAAAGACTATAATGTGGGAACGACCAG
>JBFMDD010000021.1:0-5521 GCA_040754115.1 bacterium | reverse complement strand
AATTCCAAAAAAATTAACACTAAATCAACCAAAATGAAGAATTTTGGGGGAAAGGGGGAAGTTTTATTATTTGAATCCCACTTAATCCTCTATTCTTCGTCGGAAGATAAGTTGGGGAATTTCTGAAGGTGGTCAGAAATTCCAATTTCTTTCCATTCAAGAGACAATTTTTTTTAATTCATCTAATAAAATCTTTTTATTTTCATTATCTAATAATTCTTGTAGATGGTTAATTTGTTGGGTGAGTTTATCTGTATCCACTATATCAGGTCTGGCAATAAAAATCTGTTTATGTTTAGTTGAGGTTATTCCTTCTTCTTTGGTTAGTAGTTCTTCAAACAACTTTTCTCCAGGTCGAAGTCCAATATATTTAATTTCAATATCTACTTCTGGTTCAAAGCCAGATAAGGTAATCAAATCTCGGGCTAAGTCAACTATTTTTATTGGTTCGCCCATATCGAGGATAAATATCTCGCCCCCATTTCCTAAAGATGCTGACTGGATAATTAACTCAACCGCCTCTTTAATAGTCATAAAATAGCGTGTAACATCAGGGTGAGTTATTGTCAGCGGCCCCCCATTAGCAATCTGGCGTTTAAACAATGGAATAACACTTCCTTCACTCCCTAAAACATTACCAAATCTAACAGCCATAAATTTGGTTTGAGTGTTTTTATTAAAGGTATATATCATTAATTCGGCTACTCGTTTAGAACAGCCCATAACACTAATAGGATTTACCGCTTTATCAGTAGAAATAAGGACAAACCGCTCACACCCATACTTATTTGCCAACTCCATGACTATCTTTGAACCAAAGATGTTATTTTTAATTGCCTCTTGTGGATTTTCTTCCATTAAAGGGACATGTTTATGAGCAGCGGTATGAAAAACCACCTCTGGTTTATATTCCTTAAATATTTCTTCCATCCGTGGTGCATCTTTTATATCCGCAATAATAGGTAAAATTGGGAATGGGTAAGATTTCATTTTTAATTCAGTCTCTACAAAGTAAGTGCTGTTTTCATTGTGGTCAATTAGGATTAACATTGCTGGACTAAACTGAGCCACCTGACGACACAATTCAGAACCAATTGACCCGCCCGCACCTGTTACCAACACCTTTTTATTGGTTAAATAAGAGGAAATCTCATCCAAATTTACCTGTACACTCTCCCGCCCTAACAGGTCTTCTGGTTTTACCTCTCTAATCTGGTTAATAGTTACACTACCTGTGATAATCTCATATACACCAGGTACAATCTTAAACTTTACCCTTGTCTTTTCACAATGAGCTACAATATCTCGAATTACCCTGCCAGAAGCAGATGGGATAGCAATGATTATTTCCTCTACCCCCTCTTGCTTAACTACCTTAGGGATTTCACTTCTTGTGCCTAAAACCTCTACTCCATGAATTCTTATCCCTTGTTTTTTTAAATCATCATCAATCAGACCTACTATCTCATAACCCAATTCAGGATGCCTTTCTATCTCTTTAACTATCATCTCTCCTGCATCGCCGGCGCCAATGATAAGTATTCGTTTAGCTGGCAGATGCCATAGCCTGCGTTTATGCCAGGGATTAGCCAGAGATAATAAGGCTATGCTCAACTGCCATAGACCTGAAAGTCCAGGGGTGCCTTTTCGTTTTCTCAATTCCCGCATCGCTCTGGGTGTAAATCTAATCCCACTAATAAAGACTAAACAGAATAACCAATCCATCAGCAGTACTGACCGCGGGTAGGTAAGAACTCGGATAAAGAAAACAAAGGCACTTATCACTATAGACCCAATAGTAACCGCATAAAATATAGAGATAAATTCACTAATGCTAGTATATCGCCACATCTGTTGATATAGCCCATAGATATAGAATATACTTAGCCTGATAAGGACTATCAACACTGCAATCTTTTGATAATCAAGAAAGTCGGGTGACTGCAGAAAATCAGGGAATCTAAACCAGAAGGCAATAATAGCCGATAGGTTGATAAAAATAATATCTAAAATGAGTAAAAGTATAACTTGTTTATTTTTAAACATAATTCTTCCTGAAAATAGCCATAAGAATAGGACACGGATGACACGGATTAGACGGATGAACACGGGTTTCTTGGAGTGACACTACTTGTGGTGTCATTGACAGCGCAAGCGCAGTCACTCCGATATTGACGCTACTTGTGCCATGATTTCTTGAACCTCATCTAAAAGGAATGTTATGACTTCTTTGCCTATTAAATGTGGGTTTAATTCTAAAAATGCCTCTTTTATTTTGGTAAAATCATTTACCGAAAAACCCATTAATCTTTCATCTTCAAAATTGAGGTAGTAATAAACCTTTTATTTTCAACAATAATTTCTTTTAATCTATCTATATTCATCATTTTATCCTTATTATAAGGATATTATAGTAATAATTTATCCTTCTGTCAAGGACAGATTTACCAAGCAATCTTTGATGAAAAACCTTAAAAGCTCTCTAATCCAAAAGTTGGGTCACAACTTTTGGATTTTAATACTTTTTGGGTGGGTTCCAGTTTTTAATCCACATATTGAGTGAAGTCAGGACATCAGAAGCATCAAGGTTTCCTTTTATTCCTGCATCTAAAAAAATATCCATTACTTTGATCTGATCCATATTTAGAAATTCAGCTGCTTCTCTTAAGGTAATTTTACCGTGTTTATAGAGATTTCCAATATAAGTCTCAAATCCAATTCTCATAAGCTTTCTCATGGCAGTAGACTCTTCTATCTTTTCCTCTTTTTCCACAAGTTTGATGCCAGAAATCATATCCATGGGTATCCGTATGGATTTTGTCTTCATTATGCCCTCCAATTATCTAAGATTAAGTTAATAACATAATATTCGTCATCACTTATAAACGGTGATAAAGAATTCAGCCTCTCATACGCCTCATTTATGGTTAACTTACCGTTTCGCAACAAGATAACGATAAATACAGCTGGGGTTATATATGGGATGTCCATAAGTCGTAGTTTCTTTATAAATCTTTTGTCATCGCTACAGATAGCATCATATCCACTCTGTTGAAAAGTTGTAAAAACGGATTCTTCTCCCTTTTTTGAAGCAGATGGTAATTTATGTAAGCTGAGTGAATTTTTATGCAAATTTTCCTTTATGACCATTGCATCAGGGTGTTCTGAGGCACTATCAATTACTTCTTCCTTCACTTTCTCTGGGATAGTAACAAAGAAGTTCTTACAAACAAGTTCCTTGAGTTTAGATTTGGTTAATTTAATAAGGCAATCTGCATCCATTAACACTTTCATGTGTTACATTGTAACAATAATATTACAAATTGTCAATACAAACTTTCGACCTATCTGGGGAAACTATTTCTTTTTTCCACTCATAAACCTCTTTTATTCGCTTTTGGTTTTATTTTGTAGCATAATCTCTACCTTGTCAGTGGAATATCTTCTACCTTTTTCCTCTTATGTTTTCTCAATACAATAAAGTCCCAAATGCCTTTTAGATAACCAAGTCCATAGCTGAAATGTAGGGTAGCAAAAGAGATTAAGAGGAATGGTAAAAGCCTCATCCCTTTTTTAAATGCAATGCACAAAGAAAACAGAAGGTTAGTGGATAAATATAACAGGCTGATAAAGAGAAAGAGCCATAAAAAGGGTATAAAGACAAAAGAAAGTATCCCAGAAATAATCAGGCTAAAGACAAAAATTGCTGGAATAAGTTGTCTTGCTGTAAGAATTGCTCCTACTTTTTTAGCCACCAGGGGTTTGAAGTAACCATACTGAAAATGCTGCCGCCATAATTTCTTTAATGAAGGTCTTAAGTAAAGGAATGATTTAATCAATGGAGAAAAATAAATTCTTCCACCGTTTTTAATTAATCGATAGTTAAATTCTTCATCCTGATCACGGATAAGTTCTTCATCAATCAGTCCGATTTTAAAAAACACCTCTTTTTTATAAAGGCAGTATGGTAGTGTATCAGAAACAAAACCTTCAGCTATTCTACTTCTGTATCGTTTACCTCCAGCACCAAAAATAGAATCTGCTGATAACGGAATTACTCTGGATATTATATCCTTCCCCTCATTTATTGTCTTTAATATCCCACCTACAGCATCTGCATTGGTTTCATTTAAGTATTTAATTCCATTTATTAAAAACCCATTATCGATAATGGCATGAGAATTAATCATCACCATAAAATCCCCTGTTGCATTTTTGATTCCTATATTCATTGCCACGGGGGTAACTTTTTTAGGATTATCTAACACTCTAATAAACGGGTATTTTTGACTATATTCCTTGATTATATCTTTTGTTCCGTCCACACTCATTCCATCTACTACCAATACTTCAAGTTTCTCCTTGGAATAGTCCTGTGCAATAATAGAATCAAGGCATTTGCCTATAAACTTTTCTTCATTTCGGCAGGGGATGATGATGGAAACCAAAGGAGTGTCATTTATCATTTTAATAACTCTCTGGGTATTTCCCTTTAAAGATAGCCTTTTTCTTTCAGATAAATCTTTATTCTATCAGATAGTTCTTCTGCTTCTTTTTTGAATTCAGCAAAATCCTCTTTTGTAAACAGATACAATGGATTATAATCCGCTTCTTCCCGGTACTTCATCAGTTTTGAGAATATATGAGATGTCTTTGTTTCAAAAATACCTTCTTTTATAAAATGAAGACCGAAAAGTCTAAGTGCTCCTTCATGGCTTTTGGGTTCAAGACCCTTTGTCAGAAGTAACGCTCTTATATTATAAAGAAGGAAGTAATATAATCTTGAGATGGCATCATTTAAAAAGTCATTTTTGGATAGAAGAGTAGCCGCATCCATTACCTTTGCTGCCCTCTCCAGTTCACTTTTAATATTCTCCCTTCTATTTTTCTGTGTCATAATAGTATTCCTTCTTTCTCTATATCCAGTGCAATTCTTCTCTCTCTTTTTTTGAGAATCTCAAAATCCTTTTCTGAAAACACTATCGTTGAAAGAGGAGTAAAATGTTTTACCTCTATATCCGCAACCAGATCAAGTATCTGATTTCTAATCTCCCTGGTAAGTCCCCGAACAATGATGGCTATATCAATATCGGATTCATTATCATCATAATCCCCTCTTGCCTTTGAGCCATAGAGAAGCAATCTTACCAAACGCTTCCCTAAAAAACCTTTCAAGGTATCTTTTAGTTCGGTTAAAACCTGAGGTAGCGAGCTCAGGTCATTACTCTTGCTATTTATCATTTACACCCCTACTTATATAGTGGATAAGTAGTTCCATTAATACATTCTAACTCTACCCTTTCCACCTTGAGAGTATTTTACAACAAAACTGATGGTTTGTCAATAAGTTTTTCGTAAGCGTTCAGGTGGTGTAACAAAAGGAGATGTGGAGATTAACTGAACTTTCGCCATTTTATGCTGCCATTGAGGCTACTTGAATTATGAATTTAAGAGGATTTGGAACCTCGTTATCCTTGCCAAGGTCTTGAGTTTGGTCAAAAGGGATAAAATTATGGTCAAA
>JBFMDD010000020.1:0-2585 GCA_040754115.1 bacterium | reverse complement strand
TTAAGCTTTTTTTGTATTCACCAATTATCTCAACTATTTTTTTATCCATTGGTATGCTCTCTTCAAGCTCATTATATCCCTCTTCAAAAGAATCTACTCCTTTATCAGGATGTATCTTAATACTTGTTCCGTCATTTCCTTTGTACCCTGGTTGAAGAATTAATGTATTGTTAATCTTATCTATTCTTTCTTGTGGGTACCTAAATCCACCACATATTATAATATCTATTCCTTCTACCTCTTTTGCAAGTACTAAAGAGTCTTCTTTGGTAAGTTGAGTAAGTGCTATAATAAGATTACATTTATTCCTTAATTCTTTGACTATTTCTTTAGCTGTATTAATTGGCTGTTTTATAATTAAACCTTCTTTGTTTAAGTCGATTTGTCGTGCTAAACCAAAGATACCTATTTTAATTTCCTTGTTAGAGAAAGAAAAGGATTTAATTATATAAGGTTGGGTGAGTAGAAATTCCCTTGATTCAAGATGAAATATATTAGAAGATACAAAAGGTAAGTTATATTTTTCTTTTAGCTTAAGCAATGTATTTTTACCTATTTTAGATATATCTTTTTCACTTAAATTTATCACATCATACCCAATTTCAGACATCACTTTTGTAATATATTCAGTCTTTAATTCTTTTTCCATAAGCTGTTCTGAGATAAAATATCCTGAGTCCAATATAAGATTTATCGGTGCATCTTTAGTATTTTCTTTGATAAAAGTTGCCCATCTTGCTAAGCCACCACCTTTTTTCCCCCCACAGCCACATGGTTCTAAGTAGCCTTTTATATTTCCGGAGTAGAATATTTGAATAGAAGAGTTTTTTTGAGGCAAAATTGTGTTTTCTTCTTTAGAAACTGAAGACTGCATCCCACTCAAAGAAATTATTAACACAAGAAATAATAAACTTTTATACTGCTTCAAATTAATCTACTCCTTTTCTATAAAGATATAGAAATATAGCGGGAGATTGCAAAACACTATTTGTTTTTTTCTCGTATTTTGTTATCCTCCCGCTATTTTTTGTTTAGTTCAAATTTTGTAGGTAGTTATTTAACTACAAAAGGTTCAATATCCTCACATAGGATATCTCCAGTTATCCAGTTTAAAAATCTACCGCCAAACTTATACTCCCCCAAAGGTGTATTTTTTGTTACGGTATAGTCTAATAGTTGTTTTACAATATCAGCATTTGCCCCAATTGTAACCATTGGCATGTTAAGGATTGATTTTAACTTACCTGTTGGGATTTCAATCCAGATTTTTGCATCTACTTTATCCGGAGTATCATCATTGGTCACATGAACTTTTGCAATTAACTTATCACCCACCGTAAAGGTAGCACCATTTAGGATGATGTCAATTGCTAACACTGGAGGAGGAGGTGGTGGATTTGCCCCTGACATAAGAATTGTGTTGTTTCCAATTTCCACCTCACCAAACTTTATTCTAAACCAGCCATCCTCACCCCAACCTGTCCCCCAGCTATTCTTACAAATCCAATGTCCTGGTGTTGTCTCATTTCCCATATCGTAGCCAACAAAAGCTACCTGGTGATATCCTTCAAGACTACCCCATGTATGTTCGTAAATTCCCTCATTATAGTAGATGAAATCAGTATAAACAGCCATAGTAGTTGATAGTGGTGTCTTAAGTAATGCTGCCTTTATGTTCTCTACATTATTATTTACCCAATTCCATTGACTAATCTTTACAGCCCTATCTTCCCAGTCTGGACAGGTATCTGCACATGGGTAATCAACACCATTCCATGACTTATATGGGTAGCATGCTTCATCCGGTGTCCCATAATTCTTCAGGTAGTTTGCAGCGGCTGATGGATACCAACCATAATTACATAGTCCTCCACCACATGAGAATAGGTGTTGTTCTGATAGGTCAACTGCTAATGTAGGGTTATTTTCATCTATTCGAACCAAAGGTTCTAAAGCACCTATCGCACCAAATGCTACACAGCTTCCACACCTACCTTGATCACGAATAGGTGTAGTCCAGTCAGTTCCATTTACATTACGCCAGTTCCACCTATTAGGTAGAACCTTTGTTGGCTTTACAGTTATTCCTGGTTCAGTCTGAGGGACTATTATTGCCCCGCATAGTCCTTTTCTTGCTTGCGGAGATAGTTTAGTCACAGCATTCTCACCTGCTGTCCAACTTGCACCTTTGTCTTTAATTGCCTTTTTTATTGCCGCCAGCTCCACATCCTCTCCAAATACTGTTCCAGACGAAACTACTAATGCTACCAATACACCTGCTATTAACTTTAAAATCATTTACTTACACCTCCTTAAATCTTAAAATATATATTTAAAAAAAGAACTCATGGTTGATAATTTCCAATTCTCTTTCATCCCCCCTTTGTTCAACCCGTTTAAGTTCTTATTTTATAAAGTATACACCATAAAATGAAAAATGTCAAGTAGATTTTTTACTTTTCAGAAATTCCCCAAGTTTTTCTAAGAGGATGGCAGATGAAGAGGAAGGTATAGAGAGGGCACTATTTCCCCTTTCCCCAAAAATCTTTTTTTGAGGTTAGTGTTTAATATTTTTGTTTAGGGAA
>JBFMDD010000019.1:0-4668 GCA_040754115.1 bacterium | reverse complement strand
AAGAAATTTGTAAAGTAAGAGACTATAAACAATTAATTTGGATTCGTAACCAGAAAAAGATAAAAAAGGTTACAAAAGGTAATTTTGAAATAGGTTACTTCACGATTGAAATGTTAGATAGACGATTTAGAATTACCCGAGCTATTAAAGGAATTGACCCTGAAAAACCTAACCAAGAAGATAAGCAAGTTCAATCTTGGTTCAAGAGACATAAACCTTTAAAAGAACTAACACCAGAAGAAAAATTAGTTAGAAAAGAACGAATGAAACTATTATTACAAAAAAGAGGTTAATGACCCGTTTTAAAAATCGTGTTCTTTATAAAAAAACCTATCTTGACATTATGAAATTTTAACCCTATTAGGTCAGAGCCATATTAAACTATGGCTAAAAAAATTAAGTGCTATAATTCTTATTAAAAAGGGGGGTAAAATTTAAAAAAAGGAGATAAAGATAGAATGAAGATAGAAAAAGGTTACAAACAATGGATTGATAAGGAAGACCGCCGAACCAGTGGCGAAATAGATTATGGAGTCTGGTGGGGACTTTATGAAAGAAGATTCCCATGGTGGAGGGTATCTTGGATTAGGGAAACAGGAGAGCTTTATACTGTTAATCTATCCAATTTAGACGAGTTTATAATTCTAGGAAATTTCACAACAGAGGAAGAAGTAGAACGTAGAATGGCTAGATATTGTGAACCTTTTGACAATATGGTGATCACCAGATGGTTTGCATCAGAACTTTCTCATAAAGAGGATTAAAAATGTTATATAGAAAAGCTAAAAACCAGAATAGGAGGTGATTAAAAATGATAACCTGCGACGTTTGTGGAAGAAAAAAGGCTGAGTATAAAATCAGTAACGATTTATATTCAAGTGACGGGAAATGGGTTGATATGTATCTCTGTTACGGGTGCATACGAGATGGTAGCTACGATATAGATAAATTGCAAAAGATAGAAGAAGAGGAATAAAAATAGTGTCAATCTGCCAGCCTGAGAGATGTTTCTTATCCAGTTTTGGACACTATTCTGGGTAATTGATATAGTTTCTCAGGCTGACAAATTTTAGGAGGTAAAAAGAATGTTGACTAAAGAGTTATTGTCGGATTACCAAACCAGGGTAGATGAAGTAGAGAAGTTAAAGCAGGAATATAATGAAAAGAAAAGACAGTTTGAAGAAGAGAATGGTGAGTTAATTCTTGCCTTAAATTCTTTTCAAGCAGGATTAGAAGAGAAAAAACAAGAGATAAAGATTATTGCAGAAGAAGAATTTAAGATAACAGGACAAAAGAAACTATTAGGCGGGATAGGAATAAGAGAAGGGATAAATCTAATTTATGATAGCGATAAAGCCTTTGCTTGGGCTAAAGAACATTCACTATGCCTTCAATTGGACCAGAAGACATTTGAGAAAATAGCGAAAGAAACATTGATTGACTTTGTTAGCAGGGAAACAAAGATAACCGTAACTTTCCCTGCAAAAATACAGATAGAGGAGGAATAAAATGATAGAAATAGAAGAAATATTAGAAGGTATTTTGACTGCTTTAGAGAGGAGACAAATTAGTTGTCCCGAAGCAGAAAAAAGTATTATGGAACTCTTTAAAGAGGAGGTAAACTAAAATGGAAAATCAATTAATGGTGCAAGAAGAAACAAAAAATGTTCCTACAATAAGTGAAGATTACTTTAAAGACTTAATCGTAAGTGTAGGAACATTAATCGCTACACAAGAACAACAGAATATTTTGTTTGCTCCTATCGATGAAGAATTAGTGGAAATTAGACCAGATGGATTGATTTATTTGCCTTGGATGGAGTATGTAAGCAGATTAAAGAAAACGTTTGGATTAGAATGGGGGATAGTACCTAAAGGAAATCCTCAGATAGAAAATGATTTAATCCTCTGGGGTTTTTATTTAGTGGTTCAGGGCAAACTAATGGGGTTCGCTTATGGAGAGCAACAGTATCAATCTAGTAACCCCCAGATGACCTACGGCGATGCTTTGGAGGGGGCGAAATCCAATGCAATAATGAGACTTTGCAAAGGAATAGGGATAGGACTGGAGCTATGGCAACCTACATTCATCAGACGATGGAAAGAAAAATATGCCGAAAGTTATATTGGAATTGACAAAAAAACAGGAAAAGAAAAAGTTTATTGGCGCAAAAAAGGAGAAAACGATAAACAAGGAGAAATAAAGGAAGTAAAATATAGAAATACAGGTAAATTAGTACCTAAAGAATATTGGCAGAATAGAGATTCTGCTATATTGGGTGGGGAAAGTTTTAAGACACAAAAGGGTGAAGATGGAAAATGGTATATCTGGGAAAAAGAAGAAAACACACAGATAATAAAAGAAGAATCTAATGGAGAGAAACCAGTACCTAAATCTTTTAACCCCACAAATGGTAATGAACAGATAAAGACTATCCATACATTAGTTACTAAATTGCAGTGGTCAGAGGAAGAATATAGAGATTACCTACATAATAAATACAATGTAGGTAGTAGTAAAGATTTGAATGATGAGCAGAGAACAGAGCTAATAAAAGATTTATCAGCGAAAATGAATGAGAAATTGACGGGGGAAAAGACCAAAAAGCAAAACGGGATAGTCGAATTAACGGAATGGCAGGAGAAGATAAAAAATATTCCAAAAGATTTGCTAAAAGAGGCACTAAAGAGAGCTAAAATTACTAACAGAATTGATACACTTTCTGATGACCAATGCAATTTGATTTGGGAGTTAGCCAATCAAATTGCAGATGAGATTGACCATAAAAACATCTCATCTGATGGTCAAAAATAATCAGGGTTATGCCTTAAAATCGAAAATTTTGACTTTAAATTAAAAAACTGGGAGGGGATAAAAATAAGGGTGGTAATAGTAGTATCCCTTCCCCTTCCTGATTTGGTTTTATGTGGGATGTTATACCAAATAACTTTACCTTTTGCCTGTTTACGAATTATAAGGACAGTCTACAAAATGCCAAGTTTGTCAGGCAGATACTAAAAAATATTTGTTTGGCATGGATGGAAGGGAGAATCAATAGCGAAAAATATTATAGATTTTGTCGTGCGGTCAGGCAAAGCCAAAATCAAAAAAGGAGGATAATAAAATGAGTCAAGAAACAGAATTATCAGAATTGAATGAATTGCTTGAATACAAAGATTTACGAATAAAAAGACAAACAGAATTAATTTGTGAGTTAAAAGAAGATTTAAAGAGGCAAGAAGAAAAAACAGAAGAGATTAAAAGAGAAAGGGAAGAGATTCTAATATATAATCAAGAACGTGAGAAAAAGTTTATAAATATAATTAAATATTTGTATAATTTTTGTCCACTTAAAGATATTGAGTCAATTTTGTCACTTTTAAAAAGATTTGATATTTATATTCAAGAGGAGGAACTTCGATGAGTGGAGGACATTTTGATTATCAACAATTTCGGTTAGAAGAAATTGCAACAGAGATTCAAAAATTAATAGACAATAACGATAGTGACCTTCTCGATGAATATAGTAACCTCGTAGGAAGGCACTACTCTCCAGAAACTATTGAAAAATTTAAAGAAGCAGTGAGGCTTTTGGCGATAGCAGAGATTTATGTAACAAGAATAGATTATTTGCTGAGCGGTGATGATAATGAGGAAAGCTTTCATAGAAGGTTAAAAGAGGATTTAAAAGAAGTTATAGAAACTGGAAGGGGGGAGGCAGGTATTCTTCCGCTTTTAAGGCTCACCCAGTGCCTTGAAAAGTCCAATCAACCTGCCTCCCTCTAAGGGAGGAAATAAGATGAAAGATTTAGATGGTTCTTGTTGGATAGTTCTAATAATAGGTTTTTTATATATCGTATATTTAATTTGGAGCGGGATAAAGCATTTTTTATCATTGCAAGGATAAGGAGAGGAAGAAAAATGATACAAAATTGCAATTGTAATCATTCTTTCCAAGATAAGAGATATGGGAAAGGAATGAGGGTATTTAATATTGCAGGGAAAGATAAAAAGAAACTGCGATGTACAGTTTGCAAACGAGAAATAGAATACAAAGAAAAGGAGGGAAAAAATAAATGAGTTCAACATTATTACAGTACCAGAAAGAAGTTCCTCCATTAACACATAGGCAATTAATGGAAGGAATAGACAAGGATAATTTTTATAGGTGGAGTCCTAAGGATTGGGTTGAAAAGAACATGTTTCTTCCACGACCCTTTATTCAAGGATTAGATAAATTCCTGTTAAATGACAGATTTTTGACAGGATTTTTTAGTGGGGTTTTGCTTACATTAATCTTTTGGATAATTAGCATTCTAACTTAAAATGAAAATGAAAATAACAGAAACAGACATTAAAAGGCAAGTGAAGGATTATTTAAACTTGAGAGGTTGGTTTAACTTTCCGATAACACAAGGATTGGGAAGTTATAAAGGACTACCTGATATAATAGCGTGTAAGAATGGGCAGGTATTATTCATAGAAGTTAAGACATCTACAGGAAGGCAAACAATCTGGCAAAAAGTTTTTCAGCAGAAGATAGAAAAAGCAAGATGTAAGTATATCCTCGTAAGAGGGATAGAGGATTTGCAAAAAAGGGGGATATAATGGATTTTCCAAAAGGGGGATTGATAATTGAAGAGGTCATTTATCGTTGGATAAAGTGT
>JBFMDD010000018.1:0-45484 GCA_040754115.1 bacterium | reverse complement strand
TTTAGCATAGTGTTTTTCCTCCTTTTTGCGGATTGAATTTTATCAGACTGCTTTTTCCGCACCGAAAGACACTATACTATATTTGTAACACGAATTTCAATCTTTATATCCGGGGGTGGGTCAATTTTCATTGCCAAATTTGTTCATTTTTGATCTGATTTTTTACATGGGTGGGTCAATTTCCATTGCCAAAAGTGGGTCAATTTTGGTTTGCCATTAACATCTCATCCCTTCCTGAAACAAAATCCCTTCTATTTCTTATTGCCTCAATCATAAAAATCCCTCCAAGAATTCCCTTTCAAAAACCCGCAGTCCCCTCTTCTCTTACATGCCTCGACTCAACCTGGAGCTTTGATCTTTAGTCCATTCTCCAATTTGGTTATATTCCTCCCCTTCGTATCATTATATTACGAAACAACTGTTTTTATAGGATTTCGTAGTTATATAATACGAATTTCCCTCTCACCCACCTTGATTCAATCTGAATCTTTATCATGGAAACTTCAAGATCTCATTATGAGTTCCAACTACAATATATTTTCACCCTCAAGTAGCCATAACTACCTGCATCCTTCGCTCCAACACCAAACTTCCAGACTGCTTCATCTACTTGTTTTTCTTCATCTTTTCAATGAGTAACTTTGATATGGCAAAGGCCTCTTTTGCAGCCTTTAGAGACTCATCTGCATCCTCCTTATCAAAGAGCTCCCATGGAGTTATCTTCTCCAGTTCATCTCCATAGTCTGTTTTAATATGTTCTTCAAAACCTAGGATACTACCAATCTCTTTTAGACGTTCTATCTTTTTTACATCTTCCGCCTCAAGCCTTGCCTCTTTTATTAACTCATCAATCACTTCTTCAAACTTATGAATCTTTGGAATAGGTCTAAAGAAGGAGATCAGGGCTTTTATTGAATTTTCGACTGCAAGCTGGGAATTATCAACCACAGACCTATAAAATCCTAATTTCAGATGTTCATCTCCCTATTTTATGAATCCTTCAGATAACTTTAGTCTGCATCTTCAAAAGATTGCATCTACACCCTCCCAATCTATTTTCCATGGGAATTTTACAGGAACCTTCTTCCAATACCAGCCAAATCCATAACTTCGCTTCTCCCGCACCAGTCCTGCTTCTCTCAGCAGTTCCTTTATTCTTTCAAGTTTGCATTTTACATAGTCTTTTTTATCAAATAAGACTTTTCCATCCAATGCCAAGTCTAAGTATAGAGAGGGGAAGGAGGTTTCAAACTCCGCTTTTGTCCTTAGTATGAAATTTATATTCTTCCTATCCTTAATCTTGCTCATTATCAACTTACTTCTTTTAAAAGGGCTTTTAGGCAAAGAGCCATCTATCAAAATAAATACATCATAATCACTACTTGCAACTGCCTCTCCTCTTGCCCTTGAACCATACAATATAACCCCTGATAAGCTTTCACCAAAACCTTCCTTTAGACCTCTTACAAAATCTTTTAACCTAAAATCCATTTTCTTTTCCCTCTTCTGCCTAAAATATTCTCTATGCATTTTTCAGAATCTGTTTGAGCTTTTTCTTCCAATATTCCACTTTTTTCACCATTCATCCACTCTATACTTAATACTATCTAAGGTTCTTTCAGTTCTTTTGCTATTTCATAATCTTTTGCTTGCATTTATAGTCTCCCAGGGAAAATGCCTTTCCAGAGATTTCGAATCTTCATTCATCATGGGAACTTCAAAACTTCATCATGGTTCCCAACCACTCTCAGATAGATTGTATCCTCAATAATCTCAAAAGTCATCCGATGATGTAGGTCAACTCGTGCTTCCCAGATATTCTCTTTTCCTTTAATCTTCTTTGAATGAAGAGATGGATGGAGCAAGTCTTTTGCAAGAAAAGTTATTTGTCTATCAGCTTTCTTTTGAATCTCATCAGGCAAATTCTGGTATGCTCTTTGGAATCTTTTGTATGCTTTAACCTTCATCTTTTGAGGTCCTTTAGGAGTCCTTCAGTTGTCCCATCTCCAATTATTCTCCCAGCTTCCCTATCCTCATCAGCCTCCTTCTCCATTTCTTGCCATTTCTTGCTCCAGAAATATGCCTGAGTGGGATCAATCGCCTCTTTCGCCTTAATAAAACAGGTAAAATCGAGTATCTCCTTTACCTTCGCCGTTGGAAGCCCTTTCATTTCTTCTAAAAGTTGAGTAGTATATTCGTCTACAATAGACATTATCTTAACACCTCCTTCGTAAAAATTCTCAGACCTTCCTTTTCCTTCACCCATCTTGGTTCAATTAGCTACTTCTCTAAGAAAATTCGTGGTATAGTATCCAGGGATATAAATGAGACTTCTTCTTATCAAGATGTTCTTTTAGCACCATTTCATCACTAAATTGAGGATAATCCCAAAATACCGCCTTAAAATAATTCATAATTAACCTCAATCAGTATACTCAAAATCTTCTGGTTTGTAAAGTATTTTTTAACACTCTATTTTCTGGATAAACTCTTTTATCCCCTGCAAAAATTCTCTTGCCAATCCGACATACTCCTTTGCATCATCAACTGTAATTTCAACATATTCTTTATAATCACCTTTTTGCCTGATGTTAAACAACTTATGAAGAATTGCTGAGAAGTATTTGTCTATTTTTTGGGTATGCACAAATTCCTTATTGGTGATAGATCTAGTGTCGTGTTGACTAAGTTTTGCACCAGTATCGTGTTATAGAGCTCGAAATAGGTTTTAGGTGATGGGTTATAGGTAGTAGGGATATTACCTATTACCAATCACCCACCACCTATATCTGATTAGGGGTGATAATCTTTGAAAATAGTGCAGAATTTCTTCAACAGGACACTAGTACCGTGTTAAGTAAATTTTTTCACAGTTTTCGATATTGAGGCAAAAATGCTCAATATCAGCTTATAATTAAGGAAATTAAGGAAATTAAGGAAATTAAGGAAATAAGTTTAAATTAATAGAAATTTATGGAAATTTATTGTTCTTTGGTCACCAATTTCTATTCACTATTGCTAATACTTTAATGACTGACTGCTTATAATCTCTTAAACTGTGAAAGAACTTAGCTAACACGGTACTAGGTGTAAAGTCTCCCAGTAACATTTTTTCGGCATCGTGAAGTGTTTCTTCTGCCTGCCTTAATCTGTACGAAAAAAGTATTTCCTTATCCGTCATATTCGCACCCCCTCTTCAGAAATATTTTTAACAATAGGCGATACTCGTAAAGGTGATTTTTCAATTTCATCTAGCGTTAAATATAAGTGGAGAAATATATACTTCATGCTTAAAGCCTACCTCCCAGACGATATTATCCACCCTATCTTCCAGTTTTTTATCGAGATACTCAACCTCAATAAAAACATCCAAATCCGAATATTCATCCGCATCTCCTCTTACTCGCGAGCCAAATATTCTAATATCAACTAACTCAACTACATTAGACAACCCTTCTTTGAGTTTCTTTGCTATTTCATAATCTCTTGCTTGCTTGCCAATGCCCCAATAATCCACCCTAAAGATTTCATTAATTACTTTATTAGTATACTTAAAATCCTCTGGTTTGTAAAGTATTTTTTTGTATATTTTTTATCAGCATAGTATTCCTGCTTCATCGGACCATAGATATAGCTTTAAGTCCTACGCAACACTCCCACTGACGGATTATGCTGTAGTCTAAAATTTTAGTTGACTTAATTTTTATTATATGTTATAATTAAAACAAGTTTAAATTACCACAGGGATATAGAGGCACAGAGGGATGGAATTAAGATGTCTATTAATTTTTTCTCTGTGTCTGTGTGATGAATTTATTGATTACACAGGTTGAATTTTTTCAGCAGGATTTTTAACAGATATAAAATCTGTTAAATCAGTTTAATCCTGTTGAATTCGTATGAAAAGATTCAAAATGGTGGAGGTAAGGTGGATAAAATCCTGATAGGAATTTTTATTGGTAGTGATTCTGACCTTAATGTGATGAGTCAAACAATTAAAATTTTAGAGGCTTTTAAAATTAAATATGAAATAGTTCTTACCTCTGCCCATAAGACACTAAAAAAGACTGTAGAATATGCACAAAAAGCAGTTGAAAAAGGTATAGAAGTAATAATCTGTGGTGCTGGATTATCAGCGGCATTACCGGGAGTAGTCGCCTCGCAAACACTTTTACCGGTTATTGGCGTGCCTCTTGCAAACGAAAAATCTCCTCTTGAAGGATTTGATGCCTTATATTCTATTCTTCAAATGCCGGGTGGTATCCCGGTAGCAACGATGTCCATTGGAGAGATAGGGGCGAAAAATGCAGGGCTTTTAGCCATACAAATTTTAGCTTTAAAATATCCTACTCTTTATGCCCAACTTAAAGAATATCGTGATAATTTAGCTAAAGAATTAGAAGAAAAAAATAAAAGATTGAAGGAATTAGGGTATGAGAAATATTTAAGTGCATCGAAGTAAGAATGTCGTGAAGATTGGAGGAGAAAAGAATGGAGATAGGTGACACTATAAAAAAGATTATACAAGAGTTTATACTACCTGAATTTGAGATAATGAAGGCAGAGAATAAAGAGATTAAGACAATTTTAGAACTTACCAACAAACGAGTTGATGATATTAATAAACGACTTGATAATATTAATACTCATCTTGTTGATCAAAGTAGGCGAATAGATGATACGAACAAGAGAATAGATGAATTGAGGGTAGAATTGAGGAATGAAATAAATGAATTGAGGGTAGAATTGAAGGAGGAGATAGGAAAGAATACTCTTCGGATAGATGAAACAAATAAAAGGATAGATGAAACAAATAAAAGAATAGATGGAACAAATTACAGGATAAATCAGCTTTATGAGGTAATTGTAAGACGAGAAGAGCATGAAAAATTAGATATAAGAGTTATTAAGATGGAACAAGATATAGCTGAGATAAAAAAGGAGATACAAAAGAAAATAGCCGCATAGGAGATATACAGGCAAGCGAACTCCAAACAACAAACTTACTATTTTCAAAGGAATAAAATGGATTGTATATTTTGTAAAATTATCAATAGTGAAATACCAGCAAAGCTAATTCATCAAGATGATAAAGTAGTTGCCTTTGCAGATATTTCACCGCAAGCACCAATACATCTTTTGATTGTTCCTAAAAAACATATCCCTACTATCTTAGATTTAGAAGAGGTAGATAAGGACTTAATTGGGCATGTTTATTTAGTCGCTAAAGAATTAGCTGCTAAAAATAATATTGAAGGTAGTGGTTTTAGAGTGGTAACGAATTGTAATAAAGATGCTGGACAGGAAGTGTTTCATATTCATTTTCATCTTTTAGGTGGCAGAAAAATGGACTGGCCTCCTGGATAAATTCTGGAGATGTTTTTAATTGGTAACTACTAACCAGTTACCATTTAACCAATTAGCAAATAAGAAGGGAGTTGAAAAATGTATGCCGGCAGGAATAAAGATTCGAGATGATGAATCTATTGATAATGCGTTAAGGAGATTTAAACGCTCATGCCAATCAGCAGGGATAATTACTGAAATGAAGAAACGTGAGTATTATGAAAAGCCGAGTGAGAGAAGAAGAAGAATTATCGCTCGCAGAAAAAAGAGGTTCTAAATTGCCTTTATATATGAGGAGTTGCAAGTGGATAATATTATTAGGGTTGTTAATATTAAGCCCGTTAAAGGCTAATGGTGTTGAAGCTACAAGTAGTTGGCCTATGTTTCAACATGACCCACAACGCTCTGGAAGAAGTACCTATAGTGGGATAAAGCAACCCATCATTAAATGGAGTTATTTTGCCAATAGTTATATCTTTGCCTCGCCAATAATAGATTCCTCAGGAAGAATCTATCTGGCAACAGAAGATGGAAATTTACACATTATTTCTTCTTCTGGCAAAAAGGAAAAGATTATATCCATTGGAGTTAAAATTGATTCTACACCTGCTATCTCAAAAAATGGTAATCTCTATCTGGGTGTAAGCAATGGGCATCTTTTGTGTTTTAACTCTGATGGTGAAAGTCAATGGGTTTATTCTACTGAAAGTAAGATTAAGTCATCTTCTATTGCTATTGGTCAGGATGAAACAATCTTTGTTGGATGTGAAGATGGTAGCCTTCATGCAGTAAATAAAGATGGAAGTCTAAAATGGAAATATCAAACATTGAGTAGCATCCAGTCTTCGCCTGCTATTAGTAATGAGGGCATAATTTACATTGGCTGTAATGATGGTACTCTACATGCAATAAACAAAGATGGAAGCATTAGATTTAAAAAAGATCTTAAAATATCCGCCTTCTCATCACCTGCAATCGATTCAGAAGGAAATATTTATGTAGGTTGTTCAAATAGACTTATATTAGTTATAACTAAAGATGAAAATCTACTTTCTATCCAACTTGACTCTCCTATTTACTCTTCCCCTGCTATATCAAAAGATGGTTTTATTTACATTGGTAGCAATGAGGGACTTTACGGTATTACTTCTAAAGGTATTTGGTGTGCAAAAACAGGTAGGATTTTTAATTCTGCACCTGTTATTACTTCAGATGGTATAATTTATATTGCCTCTTTTGATGGTAAAGTTCATGCGGTTGAGCCAAAAGAAGGAAGGATAATTTGGAGTTGTGATGTTGGACATGGTCCAACATCTTTAGCTATAGGTCAGGATGGAACTATTTATGTTGGTAGTCGGGATAGGAATTTATATGCTATTGGCTCTGAAATTACACCAATAACCCCTACAAAACCTAAGGTCACAATTCCTAAGCCAATAAAGAAGAAAATAGAAGAAGTAAAGAAGATAGAGAAGATAGAGAAGATAGAGAAGATAGAGGAAGTAAAGGAAGTAGTGGAAAAGGAAAAGATTACACCTCCTGATTCACCTACTAATCTTCTTATAACTTCAGTATCTTCTGAAGAGATAATGCTTACCTGGCAGGATAATGCAGATAATGAATTAGGATATAGAATCTATCGTAAACTAAAAGACCAAAGTTATACCTTAATAAAAATTTTACCACCTGACTCTACCTCATTTTTAGATGTAGCGCTTAACCCAGGTACTACCTACATATATCGCGTAGTGGCTTATAATAAAATGGGCTTTTCTGAATATTCAGTCCAGAATGAAGCTACCACTAAGTCTTTATTACCTTCATTACCTCCAAATCCTCCAACTGATCTAGAGACGATAGATGTATCAGTTACCCAAATAACACTTTCCTGGACAGATAACTCAGAAGATGAACAAGGATTTCGGATAGAGAGAAAATTAAAGGATGAAAAATACATTTTAATAAATACTGTAGACCCAAATATTACCACCTTCCAAGATGTAAATATTAGTCCTGGAACCAATTATTCATATCGTATAGTGGCTTATAATGAAGTTGGAATGTCTGAATATTCCAATGAAATAACTGTTACTACAAAAACTCCACCTCCTACTGCTCCAAAAGAGCTAAAGGTAATAAATTTTTCATCAACAGCAGTAAGTCTTACATGGCTTGATACATCAGATAATGAGCAAGGATTTAAAGTCGAAAGAAAAATAAAAGAATATACCCAGATAAAAACCCTGCCTGCCAATAGTACTTCATTTCAAGATACGAACTTAACACCAGCTACTTCTTATTCATATCGAGTCTTATCTTTTAATGATATGGGTAATTCTGATTATTCAAATGAAGTTGAGGTTACAACTAAGTCTTTACCGCCACTACCACCTCGTAATTTGAAAACAATACAGGTTTCATCAAACAAGGTAGTTCTTGAGTGGAAGGATAATTCAGACAATGAACAAGGTTTTAAAGTTGAAAGAAGAAAACCAGATGGGGAATATGCCTTAATTGAAGTACTACCAGCTAATACTACAACTTTAAAAGACACAACTGTAACTCCATTAACTACTTACTTTTATCGAGTAGTAGCTTATAATGATGTAGGTTTATCAAATTATTCAAAAGAAATCATGGTTAAAACCACAGATGCTCCACCTCCAGCACCAACTAATTTACAGGTTAAGCCTATTTCAAAAAGTGCGATAGAACTTGCATGGCAGGATAATTCAAATAATGAACAAGGGTTTAAATTAGAGCGAGCATTACCTCTACAAGAATATGTTCAGATAAAAATTTTACCTCCTAATACTACTTCGTATATAGATAAAGGACTTAGAAAAGATACTACTTATTATTATCGTATAAGAGCATACAATAAGTTAGGTGATTCTGATTATTCAACAGTATCTGGCGTAAGGACATTGGATATATTACCTGCACCACCTACTGATTTAACCGGGGTATCAAATCTAAGTACACGGATAAAACTCTTCTGGCAAGACAACTCAAATAATGAGGTAGGATTTAAGGTAGAAAGAAGGGCTGATACCGAATTAGCTTATACTCAAATAGCCATTTTGAACCAAGATACCACTTCTTATCAAGATTGTGACCTTACTCCTAATACAACTTATTGCTATCGAGTAAGGGCATACAATTGGATTGGTAACTCTGAATACTCAAATTTACTGACGATTGCTACTTTACCTGTTGTGCCATTTGTTCCAACAAATCTTAAAGTTAACGCTATTTCTTCAAATCAGATAAATTTATCATGGCTGGATAATTCAGATAATGAGTTAGGATTTAAACTTGAGCGAAAAGAAGAAGGTAAAAATTATGAGGAGATGTTCATACTTGGAGCAAATGTTACTATATATGAAGATAAATATTTAGAACCAAATACAACTTATTATTATCGAATAAGGGCATATAATCAAGCAGGTAACTCCAGTTATTCAAATGAGCAAGGGGTTACTACAAAAGATACCCTTCCTTATCCACCATTTGATTTACTTGCAAAACCTATTTCAACTACTCAAATAGAACTTAGTTGGCAAGATAATTCAAAGAATGAACGAGGATTTAAGATAGAACGAAGCGAGGATGAAAAAGCCTACACGCAAATTGCTCTTACTTTAGCCAATACCACTACATATCAGGATAAAAATTTAGTTCCAAATACTACTTACTATTATCGCATATGTGCTTATAATTCTCTTGGGGATTCATATTATTCCAATAAAGTAGAGTGTAAAACATTAGATGTTGTACCTATTGCACCAACCAATCTTCGCATTTCACATTTATTACCGGATAAAATAAAATTGACATGGCAGGATAACTCTATAAATGAATTAGGATTTGAAATAGAAAGGAAGCAAGAAGATGGTACCTATATACAACTAAATACAGTATCAAAGGATATAACTGAATATCAGGATACCGGGCTTTTACCAAAAGTTACTTATCTATATCGAATCCGTGCATATAATGATGAAGGATACTCTAAATACTCAGAAGAGGTTTCTACAGAAATAACTCAAATTACTCCTTCACCTCCAACTGACCTGGAAGCAATACCTATTTCTCACTTCGAGATAAAACTTACATGGAAAGATAATTCAGATAATGAGTTGGGATTTAAAATAGAGCGCAAAACTATAGATGAGAAAGAGTTTGTTCAGGTAGCTGTTACCCTTGCAAACACTACCTCATATCATGATATACAACTTACTCCAAATACAACTTACTACTATTGTGTAAGGGCGTATAATCAGGATGGTAACTCTGACTACTCAAATATAACCATGGTTAAGACACATCTTGCACCGCCTAAACCAGCACCTAAAATTCAACCAGCTGGTATAAGTCCTTATTCAGGTATAGATTCTCCTGCCCTTTCGTGGACATATCCTACTAAATATAGAATTTATCGCTCTAATCCTTTAATTGATACTAAAGGAAGGATTTATATAGGTTCAGAAGATTCATATCTTTATTGTCTTTCTTCCAAAGGTGAATTAATATGGCGTTATCCTACGCAAGGAGCGATAAATACATCACCAGTAATTGGTGAGGATGGAGTAATCTATGTATTATCTTCGGATAAAAATCTATATGCTATATTACCAGATGGGACATTAAAGTGGAAATATCCTATTAAATTCCCGATTGAGAGCTCTCCTGTAATTGGACATAATTTTGCAATTCATGTATTTACATGGAATGGGAAGGTATATTCTATTCATCCAGATGGAAGACTCAGGTGGTCAAGCTATATTGGTGGTGGAATGATTTCTTTCACTCCAGCAATTGATGTTAATGGAAATATCTACATCGGTGCAAAAGGAATAGATGGTGGGCTATTTTGCCTTGATTCAACTGGTATGCTTAAATGGGAATATACAACCGCAGGTGAGGCTATTACAGCCCCTGCAATCGACTCAAATGGGAATGTTTATATTGGACTTAATAATGCACTTTATTCTTTCACTCCTCAAGGAACGATTCGATTTAAAATTGAGCATGAGGGAAAAGGTTGGCTGAATTTCTCACCAATTATAACTCCTGATGGTATAATTTATTATAATATATGTTGGAATTCTCAAGAAGGTAGTTTAAGAGCTGTGGCACAAAATGGTAAAATTCTATGGGAATATCCTATTGGGTGGAGTACTTTTAGTCCAATAATTGATTCTGCGGGAAATATATATGCCATCTCAAAGGATTATAATTTATGTTGTATATCAAAAAATGGGAAGTTAAAATGGAATTATACTATTGACTCTAAAATTAGTACATCTCCGAATATTGGTAAAGATGGGACTGTTTATGTAGGAGCTAATAATGGGCAACTATATGCCATAGGTAAAGGGTATAAACCACCGATTGCTCCGGATAATTTAGTTACAGAGGTAGTGTTTTATTCTCAGATAAACATTAGCTTTAGGGATAACTCAAAAGATGAATCAGGCTTTATTGTTGAACGAGGTACGCCGCATGAGGCTTATACTCAATTGACAATTCTCTTACCGAATACCACCAATTATCAAGATAAAAATCTCCTTCCAGATACAACTTATTATTATAGAATAAAGGCATTTAATAAAAATGGTAGTTCAGAATATTGCAGATCCTCTTCTGGCATAACATTAACGCTACCTCCTTCATTACCAACAGAAGTCTCTATTACACCTTTAGAAGGAGGAGAGAAATTAAAATTAAGCTGGCAAAAGCCAAAAGAAAAGGCATTTTTATTCTCACATGTTCAGATTTATCGCTCGATTGTTAAAGGTAAATTAGGAAATCTTATAGCAGATGGAATAAAAGAGACTACTTATATTGATACTGCTCTGGTCAATAATTTACCTTATTATTACACCTTCTTTACCTTTGATATTTATGGGAATAAATCTATGCCTTCTGCTCAGTATGTAGGGATTCCTAAAGACAGTATTTTCCCCAAGATAATAGCTTATACTCCAACTGGGAGTAATGTTTCACCTGAAGAAGTTATTACAATCACTTTTAGTGAAAAGATGGATGAGGAGTCAGTAATACAGGCATTTTCTATTACGCCTGATACCTTAGGCAGTTTTACATGGAGGGCAAATAAACTTATTTTTACACCTATCTCTGATTTATCAGGAAATACAAAATATACAGTGAGTGTTTCAATGGAGGCAAGAGATATAATGGGTAATTATCTCCAAAAACCAGTTACCTGGAAGTTTACTACATTTAATCCTTCGCCAATAATCTGGTCGTACACACCAGTAGATTTATCACCAACTATATTTGAAGGGGAGCCATTAACCTTTGAGGTATATGCATCAGACCCTAATCATGATGAAATAAAATATAATTGGAAACTGGATGGAGTAGAAAAATCTACTGATAACGCATGGACATACACTCCAAGTCATATAGATGCAGGAATTAAAACACTAATTTTAACTATAACAGATGGAACATCTGTAGTACTTCAAAATTGGGTATTAACTATAATTGATAAAAATATATCTCCTACACTATCTATAATAAAAGATACAATAATAAATATAGGTGAATTATTACAATTCAATGTTTCAGGCTTTGATCCAGATGATGACAAATTAACTTATGCTATATCCTCTTTACCCGAAGGTGCAAGTTTTTCTAAAGAAACTAAAATTTTCAGTTGGCGTCCTACCAAAGACCAGAATGGTACTTATCAAATAACCTTCAAAGTAACCGATGGTAAAGGTGGAGAAGATACAAAGAAAGTCAAAATCCATGTCAACCTCCCGCCAACAATAGAATAAAAAGAAAGAACCTTAATAGGTATAAAAGCTATGAAAGAGGTTAATGAAAAGATTACGCGAAGACAATTTTTTAATAAACAATTTTTAACTCCCTTATCATTAATTTCAATACTCTTTGATGACAAGATAGAAGATGATAGTAAAGAAGATATCTTTGACTTAGATAAGCTACCTGTGAAAGATAAAAAACTATTTCAGCAATTAGCCGGGTGAGGTTTACATGAAATTGACTCGTAGGGAGTTCTTAAAAAAGATCTCTATATTAAGTTTAGCATTAACGAGTACTCCTTTTTTACATAACACCACTGAAGGGAAAGAGATTTCAGGTAAAAAAGGATATATTTCATCCAAAGAGGCACTGTATTATCTATCATTTGGAAATCAGCGAGTCCAGTGTCAACTCTGTCCACGAAGATGTCTTCTTCGTGAAGGAGAGAGGAGTTTTTGTGGAGCAAGAGAAAATCAAAAAGGGAAATTAACCACTCTTGTATACGGCAATCCATGTGCTATACATCAGGACCCAATTGAGAAAAAACCTCTTTCCCATTTCCTACCAGGAACACAGATTCTCTCATTAGCTACTGCTGGTTGTAATTTACGATGTAAGTTCTGTCAGAACTGGCAGATTTCACAATCAAAACCAGAAGAGACAATGAATTTCCCTATCGGGCATGAGGAGGTAGTAAAAGCCGCTTTATCTAAGAAATGCCCCTCAATCGGATTTACATATACAGAACCAACTATATTCTTTGAATATATGCTTGATATAGCCATGTTAGCAAAAGAAAAGGGACTGATGAATGCTTATCATTCAAATGGTTTCATCAATCCAAATCCATTGAGGCAATTATGTAAATATATAGATGCAGCTAATATTGACCTGAAAGGTTTTACGGATGAATATTATAATCAAATGTCATCAGCATGGATTGAGCCGGTTAAAAATACACTAAAAATATTAAAAGAAGAAGGTGTACATTTAGAAATTACTACTTTAATAATAGCTACCAAAAACGATGATTTAGAGATAACCAAAAAGATGTGCAAGTGGATTAAAAATGAATTAGGGGATGATGTTCCATTACATTTTGCCCGATTTTTCCCTTATTATAAATTAGAACATTTACCTCCAACACCGGTGCACAAATTAGAGACACTTCGACAAGTAGCTTTTTCTTCAGGATTAAAATATGTCTACATCGGTAATGTTCCTGGTCATTCAGGAGAAAATACCTATTGTCATCACTGTTCAAAAATAATAATAAAGAGGTTTGGGTTTAAGGTAGTTGAGAATAACATTCAGGATGGTAAATGCACATATTGCAAGGAATCGATACCAGGGATATGGGATACAAGTAAAGTAGAGAGTAGAGAGTAGAGAGTAGAGAGTAGAGAGTAGAGAGTAGAGAGTAGAGAGATAAAAATTTACCAGTGATAACAAAGGTAAGGATTAAAATTATGGGTATTTTTGAGAAGGCTAAAATTTTAGGTGATGCGGCTAAATATGATATTTGTTTATCCTCTTGTATTGCTGGTGGAAGGGCTAAAGACCCAAAGGACCCTGTTAATAGATGGATTTATCCTGCCTCTTTGCCAGATGGTAAGACTACATTCCTTTTAAAGGTACTTTTAAGTAATGAATGTGAGAATGATTGTAAGTATTGTATCAATAGATGTGGACGCGATTTTGCAAGGGTAAGTTTTGAGCCAGAGGAGTTGGTGAAATTATTTATAGAATTGTACCGCAATCGCTCTGTTCATGGGCTTTTCTTAAGTTCTGGGGTTGCCTGGGGTATTAATCAAACTATGGGAAAAATGATCAAGGTGGTCGAAATTTTAAGAAAGAGATACAGATTTAAAGGATATATTCATCTTAAGATATTACCAGGAGCAAATTTTAGCTATGTAGAACGGGCTACTCAATTAGCTAATAGAGTATCACTAAACCTCGAATCACCTACTCAAAAAGGATTAAGTAAGATTAGTAATAAAGATATTAAAAATGATATTTATCAAAGGATGAAATGGATAGATAAGATTATTTCTACAGAAAATCTTAGGGTTTCTCAAACTACTCAATTTGTTGTGGGAGCAAGTGATGAGAGTGATTATGAGCTATTAAAGACTACTGACTGGCTTTATAAAAATTTAAATTTAGCCAGAACTTACTTTTCTGCTTTCCAGCCAATAGAAAATACACCATTGGAATCACATCCACCAACTCCTTTAATGCGTGAGCATAGACTATATCAAGCAGATTTTTTGCTAAGACGCTATGGGTTTAAATTTGACGAGCTAAAATTTGATGAAGGAGGGAATTTACCACTAAATTTAGACCCTAAGATGGTTTTTGCTCTAACCAATATGGATAAATTTCCAATAGAGATAAATAAAGCATCTAAAGAGGAATTGCTTAGAGTACCGGGTATTGGTCCCATCTCTGCGGCTCGAATTATAAAAAGTAAGAATAAATTTCATACCTTAGATGAATTAAAAAAGGTAGGGGTGGTAATAAAAAGAGCAGCCAAATTTATTCTGATTGATGGTAAACTTCCTCATAATCACTGATTTTTATTCAAAATATCTTGATGGTTTACTTTAGTGTGAAAGCTTTAGGCTCACTCAATTGGTAACCAGGTAATTGGGTAATTATACTTTAGAGAGGCATATTTTGTGATTTCCTGTTACTATCAACTCAGGTTATCGGTTATCAGGTTATCGGTAAAGAGCAAGCAGTAGCCTGCTATCTCAAATTACCGATTATACTGATTACCTGATTACCGATTACTTTAAATAATCACAATTTATACCCCACTGGAGTATAGATGGAATAATTTTATTTGTTGATGAGGATATATTGGTGGTAAGTCTTGATGCTCCAGAGTATCTGCATAAGAATTGTTCTCTTACTTATTTTATGAAGTTACCTATTTTTTCTTTAGTTAGTCTTCAAAGGAGAGATGAGGGAAAAGAAAGATTAAGAAAAATAAAAAGTAAGGATAAAAAGGAGATGTTCAAATTCAAAGAGATAGGCGGTTTTGCAGTTTTTAGAAAATTCACCCCCAAAAACTACCCCCTTTCCTAAAAAGAACGCTCTCGGATAAAATTGAGGGTTGATTTTATTAGCCTTTCCGAGCAGATAATTCCTTCTTCACCCCCACTGAAGGATCAAGGATCAAGGATCAAGGATCAAGGATCAAGGTGCAAGGAACAAGGTTACTCTACCTTGTTCCTTTCTCCTTGAACCTTGAACCTTATTTTTATCCGAGAGGCTTCAAAAAATGACTTTTTCAACACACCCTCTTAAAAAAATCTTGACAAAGATTACCAATATGTGTAAAATAAACGGGGGTAGAAAGAAAAAGCTCTCTACTTTCTACTATTTATCTATGACAAAAAGGAGATAAAATAAAATAATGGAGTATTCAATAAGTCCAGATGGTGAGAAGTTTCCACTTCCAACATCAGATGATTATAGAGATGAATATAAGCGGTTAGACGAAATAGTAAGTCAAAAGAAAAAAGAAGGATATGAAATCGTGGTAGTGGTAGGAATTGGTTTTGTAGGAGCGGTGATGGCGGGTGTAATTGCAGACAGCGTGGATAAAAAGACACAAAAGCCTAAAAAGTTTGTTATTGGTATGCAGCGCCCTTCTGTTCGCTCATATTGGAAAATCATTTATCTTAATCGAGGGATAGCCCCGGTCAAAGCAGAAGACCCGGAAGTAGCACCAATGATTCGACGCTGTGTGAAGGATAAAGGAACATTGATTGCTACATTCACAGGATATGCATTCACATTAGCTGATGTAATCGTGGTAGATGTACAATGTGACTATGTAAAGGAATCTATTGGTGATATTTCAACAGGATATGTTGATATGGCAGCATTAGAAAAGTCGTTAAAAGTCATTGGTGAAAAGATGAATCCTAATGCATTGGTTTTGATAGAAACAACAGTAGCTCCAGGAACAACTGAGTTTGTTGCCTACCCAATACTAAAAGAGGAATTCAAAAAGCGTAAAATCAAAATAGAGCCGTTATTAGCTCATTCATTTGAGAGGGTTATGCCAGGTCGAAATTATGTTAGCTCAATCCGTGATTTCTGGCGAGTATGCAGTGGAATAAATCAAGAAAGTAAAAAACGAGTAGTTAAATTTCTGGGTGAGGTGTTGAATACTGACGAATACCCATTAACCGTTTTAGATAGACCAATTGAATCAGAGACTACAAAAATCATTGAAAACAGCTTTCGTGCTACTATCTTAGCATTTTTAGATGAGTGGAGCTTGTTTGCAGAACGAAATGGGATAGACTTGATCAAGGTAATTGAAGCAATAAAAGTCCGCCCAACACACAGTAACATTATCTTTCCAGGCCCAGGAATTGGTGGTTATTGCCTGCCAAAAGATGGGGCTTTAGGCATCTGGGCATACAAAAATATCCTAAAATTTAAAGATGATATTTTCAAAATCACACATTTAGCTATCAATATCAACGATACACGGTCATTACATGTTGCTGAGCTGATGCAGGATGCAATAAAAGAAATGGGCAAAAAACTACGCAATGCAAAAATTCTACTATTGGGTGCGGCATATCGTGAGGATGTAGGTGATACACGATATAGCGGCTCAGAACTTATTGTCCGCAAACTTACAGAAATGGGTGCTAAAATATCCGTCCATGACCCATATATTCAACACTGGTGGGAATTTGAAAAGCAAGATACATACCCATCACCAGGTCATTCATTGGCACGCTTTTTCAAAAATCAGGATGAACTCAACAACCTCAAAGTTCAACAAGACCTAAAATCAGCTATTAAAGATGCAGATGGGGTGATATTTGCTGTGCGACACAAACATTATCTTAAAATCACTCCTAAAAATTTAGTCAAGATGGCTGGTAAACCTATAGCAATAGTTGATTGTTTTGGTATCCTCTCAGATGCAAAAATTAAGGAATACCTGCAATTAGATTGTGTGGTAAAAGGTATGGGTAGAGGGCACATCGCACGGCTTAAAACATAAGGATAGTGTTTTTCAAAGAGTTGGAGGAATTTGGTAATATCTTTGCATTGAGCTATGAGTGTCTAACTTGGCAGGAGAACTGAAAATTTACTCCCTTTGCCTAATTTACTTTCTGCAAAAACCGCTCCTCTATGTTGCTCTACTAATCTCTTGACAATGGTTAATCCAAGACCCGTTCCACTAATCTCACGTACCTCTTTTCTATCTGATCTAAAGAATTCGTCTATAAAAAGATGTCTCATCTCATCCTTTGAAATTCCAATCCCAGTATCCGCAATAGAGATAAGTACATATTGAATTGGTCGCAACTGGTGTTTTATAAAATCAGGTAGTTTTTCATACTCTATTTTCTTTACCTCTATTTTTACCTTACCACCTTTAGGAGAGTATTTAATTGCATTTGAGAGTAAATTTATAATAATCTGGTTAATAGAATCTTTATCAGCTATTATCTGTTGACAATCATCACAAATGTCAAAACTTATTGTTACACCATTTTTATTAGCTAATGCTTTAAATCGTAGATGAATTCCTTCTAATAAATCTTTTGTATTTATGGATTGTTTGTTAATTTTCCTTTTACCTAAATCAAGTTTAGAGACAGTCAATAAATCTTCTAATAGTTGAACAAGCCTATCTGACTCCTCATTAATAATCTGCACAAATTCTTGTTGTGTATTGCTATCCAAATCATCTTCTACCAGCATCTCTGAAAAGGATTTGATAGAGGTAAGTGGTGTTTTCAATTCATGGGATACTACGGATAGAAAATTAGATTTTAGTCGTTCCATCTCTTTTTGTTTCGTAATATTTCGCATTACCGCTACCTGACCAATTACTTCTTCTTTTTCTTTAACTGGTGTAATAATAACCGCATATATTTGTTGTAAATCAAACTCAATCTCCTTTTCTATTCCCCTACCCTTCACTACCGCATCTTGATATGCTTGAATAAACTCCTCATCCTTAATTAAATCCTTAAGTGAGCGACCAATACATTCTCCTAACAATTCTTTGGCTTTATGATTCAATAAAATAACCTTTAAAGTCTTATCAGTAGCAAAGACACCGTCTTCCATCCCTTCAATAATTGCCTTGATTTTATCTTTCTCATGAATTAATTCCTTATTAGCCAACTCTACTTTTTGCTCAAGTTTTTTATACAACTGTGCATTTTCAATGGCAATGGCAACTTGATTGGCAATCGCATTAAGTAAATCTACATCTCCTTGTTCAAAATTCCCATCAATCTTATTGATTGCCTCCAATACGCCAATTACCCGCTGTTTAATCTTCAATGGGACACATAATAAAGATTTAGTTTGGTAATGCGTATCTATATCAATCCTTGAGTAAAATCGTGGATCTTTACTCACATCATGAACTAAAGACGATTTCCGATTTTTAAGTACCCAACCTGCAATTCCTTTATCCGCGGGAAATGTAATCCTTTTTACCTCTTTACCCTTTTCACCTAAGGCTACTTCAAAGACAAGCTCATCCTTTTCCTTATCTAAAAGCATTAAAGAGGATGATTCTACTTGGAGTACCTCTGTAACTAATTTCATAACTATCTTTAGTAATTTTTGTAGGTCGAGCGTAGAATTAATAATACTGCTGGTCTTAGTTAAGACAGTTAATTCAGCTACCTTTTTTGCTATATCGGTATTCTCTGTTTCCATTATTACAGTCCTTTCTTATACCTATATCTAACAAGTTTTAAGATAGTTTTCTAATTCTTGTTCTAACCACTCTATAAAATCTTCTACTCTCATATCTTTTGTTAGATAAATTCCTTTCTTTTTAGATGTATGCTGATGAGGAACTCTTTCATAATAGTGATGTTTGAAATATTCTTCGTATTTTAATTTTATAGCTCTATAATCTGGTGAATTATCAAATCCTACAATTATTGAATTATCCTTTAGGATATAAAATGCATATTTTCTACCCATTAAATCAACTATTTCAGATATTACTACTCTATATGATTTATAGATACAATTTACTTCTAATATAAAGACTTGAGGGGTAATATCCTTTCTAATGATTACCACTTCTTCAAACTTTTGGTAGATTAAATTCATTAACCTTTCAAAATAATACTCATCTTTTCCTTCCATTTATTCAACTCCGTGATATAGGTTTCCCATAGGTTAAAATCGCTTTCCCACATAGGATATTTTTCTTCTAATTGTTGTAGGAATGTAATATCTTTATCTGTACCTACTTTAGAAAGAAATGTTTTAAATGAACAATGATACTTTCCTTCTAATTTTTTAATTTCTATCTCACATTTTTCAACTCGCTCACTGCCTATATCTAATACATATCTTCTTAAAGCGTTATTGACCACTCCTTGAAAATCTCCCAAAGATTCCAAAATATCCTTATATTCTTTTTTAATAGCCACTTTCAATAAAGTCTCCATAATTCAATAAAACCTCCTTGTATAAATTTCAAATTTATCAAATCCACAATCCAAAATCTATTGTAGTCCTTTCTCTGCTAATTCAACAGCATCAATTAAGCATTTAAGTTTATTCATCGTCTCATAATATTCAGTTTCTGGGTTAGAATCTGCCACAATTCCTGCTCCAGCTTGCAGGTAGGCTTTACCATCTTTAATAACAATAGTTCTAATAGTAATACAGGTATCTAAATTACCTGAGAAGCTAAAATAGCCCACACATCCAGCATAAGGGCCTCTTCGTTCAGGTTCAAATTCATTGATTATCTCCATAGCCCTCACTTTAGGAGCACCCGTAACTGTTCCTGCGGGGAAACAAGCTCTTATTAAACTAAAGGCATCATATTGAGGTAGGAGTTTCCCTTTTACTGAGGTAACAATGTGCATTACATGTGAGTATTTCTCTATAACCATAAATTCAGGCAGATGAATTGATTTATACTCACACACCCTCCCAATATCATTGCGACCCAGGTCAACTAACATGATATGTTCTGCATTTTCCTTTGGGTCTGCTAACAACTCTTTAGCGTACTTATCATCTGCTTTTTCATTGATGCCACGAGGCTTTGTCCCTGCAATAGGCCGGGTTTCTACCTCTCCTTCTTCTAATCTTACTAAAAGTTCTGGAGAAGAACCGACAATATTTACCTCATCATATTTTAGATAAAACATATACGGCGAAGGATTTATTCTTCTTAACGCCCGATATACAGTCAACGGCTCTGAATGAATCTTTCCAGTAAGTCTTTGCGAAAGAACAACCTGAATTATATCTCCCGCTTTGATATATTCCTTTGCACCTTTTACTATTTTCTCAAATCCATTTTTGGTAAAGTTAGATTGGAATGGGAATTTCGAATTTCGAATTTCGAATTTCGAATTTCGAACTGGTATCGATTGCCGTAATTTAGTGATTATCCCTTCAATTTGTTCTATTGCTTTTTCATAAGCTAAATCTGGGTCTTTATCTACATAAGCATTTGAAACTACTTTTATGGTTTGAAGTAGATGGTCAAAGATAAGAATTGTGTCAGTAATAACAAAGAATGTATCTGGTAAATTAAGGTTATCTGGATTTTTATCAGGCAACTCTTCTATAAACCTGACATAATCATAACTCAGGTAGCCTACTGCTCCTCCATAAAATCTTGGTAAGCCATCTACCTTAACGGGTTTAAATTGACTCATTAATTTTTTAAGTTGAATTAATGGGTCATTAGCCACATTGAAGATTTCTTCTTTCCCATCTTTGATAATCACTCCCTGGCTACCTTTGGATTTGAATATTATGGAAGGAGAAGCGCCTAAAAACGAGTATCTGCCTAATTTTTCTCCCTTTTCTACACTCTCTAAAAGATAGCCATATTTTCCACCTTGACTAATCTTATAAAATGCAGAAACAGGTGTCTCTAAATCACCTAAAATCTCTTTATAAACAGGTATCAAATTACCCTGCTTTGCCTTTTGCTTGAATTCTTCTTTAGTTGGATAATACATAATTCTCCTGAAAATACTTTTGAACCACGAATGACACGAATTACACGAAAAATAATTATACTCAACACCGTTACAAATTGCGATTTTAGAAACGGTTCACTTTAGCGTGAAAGCTTGCGGTTAAAAAATGGATATGAAATTAGAAATTGGGGAGAGCAGTGAAAGTTTAATTTCCAATTTCAGCGTTCCATGAACAATTCCTAAAATCCAAAAGAAATCACAGGAAAAACGATGAAAATGAACCGTCCCCCAATTTCTAATTTCCAATTTCCAAAAGAAATCACCGTGAAAAACGATGAAAATGAAAATAAACTGTCCCTAAATAGCTCAGTTAATGACAGTGTCCAGTATAATCTTTATCGCTTAGTAACCTTGAACCTTGAACCTTGAACCTTGAACCTTGAACCCTGAACCTAGAACCTGATAAACTGCAAAATTATTAGCTGAACGCTTACAAGTATAATTCCCTTTTCAACTATTACGAAATCCTATTTTCCTCTTTTTCCCTTCTACTTGTGTTGGCTCTAATAACTTCTTTATCGCATGGAAAACAACCTTAAATTGTTCATCATATTTTTTCTCTATTGCTTCAATTTTTCGTTTTAATTCAACATAGGTTAAACCAATCCTTCACAAGTTTATAAAAGCACGCATAATCTGAATATTCACCATAATAGCCCTTTCACTGTTTAAAACGCTTGAAAGCATTGCCACACCTTGCTCAGTAAAAGCAAACGGTAATTGTGGTGAAAATTTTAATACTCTAAGGTGGTCACAATTTGTGACCACCTTGTATTTTTCAGCATTAGTTAACCTAAACATAAAATCTTCCGGGAATCTTTTTAAATTTCTTTTAACCGCTTGATTTAAAACCTTTGTTGAAACGCCATACAATTCTGCCAGATCTCTATCCAGCATTACCTTCTTGCCTCGTAATCGTTCAGGTGTAAGTAAGGAAAAATGGAAAAGTAGGGAAAATAGGAAAAATATTAGAGGATTTCATTTCAAATTTTAATTTTCAGTGATCAGTATGTTCAGTGAACAGTGATCAGTATGTTCAAAATGTGGAGTGCGAAAGCTTGCTTTCGCTTTGGACGGCGAGAGCGTGCTTGCGATTTGCTCAAAGCGGTAGCAAGCTACCGCACTCCAAAAAGAGGAACTTACTTTTCCAAAGACTATAATGTGGGAATGACCAGAACAACTATCAAATTCCTATACATAAAAATAAATTCCCCCTTTTCCCATTATTTCCCATTTTTCCCTTCATTACACCCTGAACGGTTACCTTGCCTCTTATCTGAAATATTCTATTCTCTATTTTTTCAACTGGAATTATATCGGTCATTACTCCTCCATAATATCCTATTATTACACATCAGTTGCAGGATATAATTTTCTATAAAAGCAGCTTCGCTCACCCGTATGGCACGCAACATCACCTATTTGTTCTACCTTAACTAATAATGTATCTTCATCACAATCATACCATATCTCTTTAACTAATTGATAATGTCCAGAAGTCTCTCCTTTTAACCATAATGTTTGTCTTGACCGACTCCAAAAGTGTGTTTTCCCAGTTTCTAATGTTTTTTGTAAAGATTCCTTATTCATATAAGCTACCATTAAAACATCTTTGGTCGCCTCATCTTGAATTATTGCTGGAATTAATCCCTTTTCATCAAATTTAAACTCCATTTTGTTTCCATCTCCTTGATTAAAGATATACTGGACACTGCCATTAACTGAGTTATTTAGGGACGGTTCATTTTCATCGTTTTCCATGTAATTTCTACTTTCCAATTTCAACTCCATTTTTTAACCGCAAGCTTTCACGCTAAAGTGAACCGTTTCTAAAAATCGCAATTTGTAACAGTGTTGAGTATAATTTTACATCTAAATTACCATATTGTCAACAAAAATTATTAAGAAATCTAACGAATTTGCCGATATATAAAAGAGAGTAGAAAGTTAAAAAAAGTAAACGGTGAATGTTTCTATTCTGACAGGAAAAAATCAAATGAGTGAATTTATTGTAAAAAACGAAACGAATTTGTTTAAAAAGGTCATTTTTGTCATCTCCATTGCCTTTATCTTGATTATATTAAATTCTTATTCTCATGATATAAATGCACTTCTTGTAGATAGAGATGAGTTAGTTCATATTTCCAAAGATAAAGACCTAAATTTAATAAATAATATTCCCATATACATAAGTAAATTTTGGAAAAGTTTAACAGTTTATCAAATCCCAAACAATTATGAAAAGTATAACTGCACAGCTACAGTTCAGATGCTCTATGCGGTCTGGCTTAAAAAATTATCAGCAGAATTAGGCTATACGAATGTAAATGAGATGTTAGATTATTCATTAAAGGTGGTCAAAATTAAAGAAATAATTGATAGTCTCATGGAGAATCCACTAAATAATTATAATTCAAGTGTACCAAAAACCCCCTCTTTACAAGAAAAACAATGTTTTGAAAAAATTTATCAGATATTAAATTCAAGTTATTACAGAGGAGATGAATATGACGCCATAGATAATTTCCTGATAAAGATTGGGCTGATTGATGATGGTGATTTTAAAAGTTCTACATGGGAAATATTTGATTTAATGTTAAGCAAAGGGTCTGCAGTATATGAAAAGATGGACAGAAACGGAAAAAGGGGAATAGATATTTGGAAGGAATCAAAAACATATCTTCCTTTAGATGAAAAAGCCATTAATAGTGTATTACCTGGAGATATACTCACCGGTAAGTATTATGCCACTCATTATCCAGAAAAATATACTACTCATTTAACCGTTTATTTAGGGATAAGGGATGAGAAACATTCATTTGCAGAACAATTTGGAGATGAAACCAGAATCATTCCATTAGAAAAAATGTATAAAGCACTTAGAACGGGTTTTGAGGCTGTATTTAGGCCTGTAGTTATCATTTCACCAGAAAAAACTGAAGAATTCCTCGCCGCACCTCTAAATGAACATGATTTTGCCAGCCCAACACCACCACAATTATTATTTTTTAAAGATGAGGCAAAAAACTTCCTCTTCCCAATTCAACTAACTATCAATGAGTTTATAAAAGAAAAAAAGGAAATAAGTTAAAAGGTAACAGTTCAGGTAGTCTGGTTAAAAGATACACCGGGACGGTTTATTTTATCGTTTTTCCTATGGTTTCTTTCGGATATCCATTTGTATGAAAATGGAAAGAAAAACTTCTAATTCTATGCCAATTTTCTAATTTCTAATTTCTACCTTTCAATTTCAACTCTCTTTTCTTTCCGCAAGCTTTCAAACAAAAGTGAACTGTCCCGATACACCTAAGATTCTCTACTCTCTTATCTTCTAATCCTCTAATCTTTATTCTCGAAGTTACAATTTCTTTTTCAAACCCCAGTTGCTTTAGCAATTCATCCTTGACTTGTAGGATACTTTCATTAGCCTTGGGATTTAATTCAAACATCCAATCATACAGCTCTTTATACTTTTCAACTAATTGTTTTTGTTTTTTAATCTGGTCATGGAAGTATTTATTAGGCCAGAATCGTAAATCTCGTGGGACTAAAAGCACATGTGAATGACCTAACTCTACAAGTTCCATTAGTTTATGGGACTCATGTTCAAATTGTATTACCTGCTCATCGCCACTCTTACTGATTTCCGGGTCATCAACATCACTCAAGCGGGTTTTTTTTACCACCCGGAACGGTAAATCAAATAACCTTCTATCAATTGAGGTATGTAACCAACACATATTGGTATTAAATTCTTGTATATTTTGCAAGTCATCATGCAGGTTGGGTGAAATCCGAGTTAGTTCTAATATTCCAGGCCCCATATTCCCATCAGGTCTTTTCATCAATACGCATTTTCCTCCCTTTTTGTCATCTTGGAGTTGTGGGGCAGATTCAAACATTATTTGTACTCCTTGTGTTTCATTAAGCCATGAGAAGTAACCTGCAATAGCCATATCTATTTTTGCCTCTGAGTTATCAATATTACAAATTAAAAGCACCTCTCCACCTTTATCTACAAATTCATCATAAAGTCCACTTTTATCAAATGCCTGATACACATCACCATGCCCTTTGGTAACCACGCTTACTCTACCACTTTTGCGGGTAATTAAGCTACCTGTTTGCGGGTCGATTCTTGGCCAACCTAAATCCTGGCAGAAATGTTTTGGCTTGATTTTTAGATTAAAATTATTAAATTTTTCAAGGTAGTCTCTGGTATCTTTATCAGTAGCAGGACTGTTCATAAAATATGTTGGTATAAATATCCCTTCCTTTTGATATTGATAAATCGAATGGAGTTTGATAGCAATAAAACTGATAGGTGTGTACATAATTGCTTGAAATATGCCTTTAGTCGGTCGATAGCCCAATTCCTTTTCATACGATGTAGCCACACCACCATTTAACACTATCATACCTAATTTGCTATTTCTTCCTAATTCAACTCCTCTATTGTGGAAGTAGCCTTTAGGGAGTCCATTTTGTTCTTCAATGGCTGGCAATTCCTCATAGGAACTCATATACTTTGTTCCCTTTAACGATTGAATTTGCTCATCGTAGACTACTTCCAATTCACCATTTAGATATTTTTGTCGAATTTGATCAAACTTGTCCACATCCATCTCAGGATACTTTTCCTTTAACCAGGCTAACTCATTAGCTTGTTTTAAATTCATACTTGCTCCTCCAATTAAATTTAGGATATTTGTGATTCAGAGACTGGACTTTAGACTTTAGACATCAGACTTTTCTATTTTCCCTTCATTACACCTGAACGATTACAATCTCTTTTGCAGAACTCTATCAAACTTATCAAACTTGCTGTTACCAAGTAACCAAATCTTCTTCAGAATCCAGATGACAGGTATCGTTAAATAGTAACACAGAAGGAAACTCTTCATAAAAACTTATGATTGTTACTGAACCATTTTTAAGTGAGATTGACCAGACCTTGTTTAAATTCATCTCTAATAAATGAGCTAAATAAATACTAATCACGCCACCATGTGTAACTACAAGTACCTCCTGCCCGGGATGTTGTCTCTTAATTCCATCAATAGTTCTTACTACACGGTTTTTAAATTCTAATATTGTTTCTGCACCAGGTATCTTTACCTCTAATGGTTTTTGATACCATTTATCATATATTTCTTTATACTCTTTACTCACCTGGTCTATCGTTTTACCTTCCCAGACACCTAATTTAATCTCTTGCAGGTCTTCAATGATACAAATATGGGTATTAGAGTTAATTAAAATCTTAGCGGTTTGGTAAGCACGGTTTAAATGACTGCTATAAACTGCATCAAATCTCATCTCATTAAATCGATTAGCTAATAGTTGTGATTGCTTAATTCCCTTATCACTTAATCGAGGGTTTTTTGCCCCCTGTATTCTTTTTAACTTATTCCAGGTAGATTCACCATGACGAACTAAAATTAACTTCATTTTATTCAAACAACACCTCTTCCCCTACACAATTTACAATAAATCTATCTTTATCTTTAAATAAATTAATCTCAAAAGGCTTATACAAAATATCCTTTTTGGCATTAAGCAATATCTTAACATAAGGTCTTATTACTGCATGTCTATTTATCTTAGTCACTACTCCTATCTCTCCAGTATTAAGTCGTACAAAACTACCCACGGGATAAATAGACATATCATCTACAAATTTCTTTACATCCTCTACTGAGAAGTTACTACCTGATTGGCTAATAATAATTCGCATCGCATCATGAGGTAAAAATTTACTTCGATAGGGTTTATCAGTGGTCAAAGAATCATACAGATTGACCAAAGCAATTAGTCTAACTGCTGGATGCACCTCATCTATTGATAGTCCTTGCGGGTAACCTTTACCTTGCATGCGTTCATGATGTTGATAGGCAATTAATTTTGTAAGTTGAGACAACTTACTATTTTCATTTAAAATCTCATAGCCATAAATAGGATGTTTTTTTACCTCCTCATATTCCTTTATAGTTAATTTAGTAGGTTTAAGTAGTATCTCTTCTGAAATTTTCACCTTACCAATATCATGCAGTATTCCACCTAAAGCGATTTCTTCAATTTCAGCTTTCTTAAATTCGCGTCTTACCCCAAGCAAAATCGCTAAAGTACAGACATTAGTCGAATGAGCAAAGGTATATTCATCATGAGACTTGATTTTTATCAAGTTTAACATCGCATCCTGATTAGAAATAATCTCCTCTGCCATTTGCTTTATTACCTTCTTTAGTGGTTCTTCTTCGATAGCCTTTCCTATCCTTACATTACTGATAACATGTTCTACTGTTTTTAATGCCTCTTTTTGTGTCTGTTCAGGAATTGCTTGAGGAATTTCATCAATTAATTCCTTTATTTTTTTAGTCTTTGGACTTGTTTTTACCTTTTTAGGAAGAGGTCCTTTATAAATAATTCCTTTACCAGGCATAACTCATCACCCACTTTAAAAAGAAGTAGCGAGTAGCAAGTAGCAAGTAGCGAGTAGCAAGTAGAGAGTAGAGAGTAGAGAGATTTTCATCTAACTCCCTATTATTGATTTCTCTCTACTCTCTACTCTCTACTCTCTACTCTCTACTCTCTACTCTCTACTTAATACTATACCAGAAAATATTGATAAAGGCAAGAGAAAAAATTAAAAATGTTGACATTTTAAACAATTTCTGATATACTAAGTTATACTCAACACCGTTACAAATTGCGATTTTAGAAACGGTTCACTTTAGCGTGAAAGCTTGCGGTTAAAAAATGGATATGAAATTAGAAATTAGAAATTGGGGAAAGAAGTGAATACCTAATTTCTAATTTCCAAAAGAAATCACTGTGAAAACGATGAAAATAAACCGTCCCTAAATAGCTCAGTTAATGGCAGTGTCCAGTATATGTTAATTTTTTGTTAATAATGGATAAACGATAGGTAAAATAGGAGCAGAATTATGCCAGAGTTACGCAAAGACCCTGTAAGTAATCGGTGGGTAATTATCGCTACGGAGCGAGCGAAAAGACCATCAGATTTTTATGAACTAAAGAACTCAAAAACTAAAGAACTTAAGAACGAAGAGACTAATAGTTCTTCAGTTAATAACTGTCCTTTTTGTGAAGGGAATGAATCTAAAACACCACCTGAGATATTAGCCTATAGAAAACCTGGTAGTCAACCTAATACCCCTGATTGGTGGTTACGGGTAGTACCTAATAAATTTCCTGCCTTGCAGATAGAAGGTAAACTGGAGAAAATAGGGATAGGTATGTTTGATATGATAAGTGGTACTGGAGCACATGAGGTGATTATTGAAACTCCAAAGCACACATTAGATTTTGATTCACTTGAGCTTTCACAAGTAGAAGAAATACTCTGGGCATATAGAGATAGGTCAATTGACCTAAATCGTGATCCAAGATTTGAATACATCCTTATATTCAAAAATCATGGAGTTAAAGCTGGTGCTTCTTTAGAGCATCCTCATTCTCAGTTGATTGCTACTCCTATTGTACCTTCAAATGTGCGAGAGGAGATGGATTTTGCATTCCAGCATTTTAAATATAAAGATAGGTGTGTATTTTGTGATATTATCCGTGAAGAACAAAATTCCCAAGAACGGGTAATAATGGAAAATAATGATTTTATTGCTATTACTCCTTTTGCATCCAGATTTCCATTTGAATGTTGGATTTTACCTAAGGTACATGACCCAACATTTCCTGATATTACAAGACATGAAGTAATGGCATTAGCAGAAGTGTTAGGTGGAATTATCAAAAAGGTAGATAAGGTGCTTAATAACCCACCTTTTAATTACATGCTTCATACTGCACCGTGTAAAATTAACCGTGATGAACTTAAACATTTCCACTGGCATATTGAATTAATACCACGATTGACTGATATAGCTGGATTTGAGTGGGGCTCTGGATTCTTTATTAACCCAACTCCACCAGAAGATGCAGCAAAGTATTTGAAGAATGAAGTGTGAACCAGGATTGCCAATTTCTCCCGTTCCCAAGAGATTCAAGAATTAGCAGTTTAAATTTAAAATTTTATCACTTTGTAGAGTGAGGATGAGATTTTTCCTTTCGTTTCTCAATCTGGTCAAGAATCTGGTCAAGAATTTTCAGACCTAAAAGTACAAGACCTGCAATTCCTAAAAGAATGAGCATGACTTCTATACTGTGATAATCACTATATTAAGTATCATAAACGATTCACCTCCTATTCTGAGGATGAAAGAGAATACTGAGTATGAATAAAATAAAAAAAACTACCCCAAAAATTATTTTTTGTTTTTTGTAGAGAGGAAAGGTTTAAAAAGAATTCACCTGCGAAAAAGGTAGCAAGAATGATTTTTGTATAGTCGCCTATAAGTTTAGCTATGAATTCCTCTCGATAATCACCCAAAAATCTCAGGTTATTATACCATATAAAATTTTTGTGTCAAGAAAAATCTTGCTTCGCTCGATAACTTTAATAGAGTAGAGGATTTATCCTCTAAAAAAGAGGTAACCGTTCAAGGTTCAAGATTCAGGGTTGGGGGTGTGCTCCTGAGTTGATTTGCTTAGCTGTTTGTCAGGATTTGATATTTAATCTTTATCGCTTAGTAACCTTGAACCCTGAACCTGGAACCTTGAACCTGATAAACTGCAAAATTCTTAGCTACCTGAACGGTTACAAAAGAAGAATAATATAAGATGAAAGAGAATGAAAATAAATCAATCAGAGTTAGAGCATTTTAAAAACCTAATTGGCTTATTTAATAGCTGGGAATACTTAGAGGATGTCTGTGAGAAAACTATTGGCGTTGGTATTCAAATTATAGAGCCAAGTGGGAAGTTTGTTTCAGAGCGACAACATTCATCTAAATTTTGTCAATTAGTTCAAAGCTCTAAATCAGGCTATAAAAGATGTAAGTCATTTTATTTAAATAGCTGCTTTGGGAAGGAGGTAATTAAAAAAGGCCTTTGTCTATTCAAGTGCCATGCAGGATTAACTAATCTATTTATCCCTATAGCTATTGGAGATATCCCATTAGCCACTATTGTAATTGGTGGAATATTAGATAAATCTCCTGATTTACAACAATATAAAAAATATGCTAAAGAACTTGGTATAGATACAAAAGCACTAATTAACTATATTCAAGAGATTAAAATAGTATCTGATGAAGATATAGTCTTGCTCAACCAGATGTTAAAACCAAGGATAGATACAATAAAGGAGGGGATGATTAATTATTACCATCTTTTTGAAAAAAGCCAGTATTTATATAATTTACTAAAAGAGATGGAAGAGTTACTCAAAGTTGATGAATTAACCTCTTTTTTGACTAAAAATACATTCTTAGATTGTCTTGATGAAGAAATACTGATAGCAAAAAGTCAAAATCAACCTTTAGCACTCATTATGATTGATATAGATAATTTTAGTTCGATAAAAAATACCTATGGACTATTTGTTGGTGATAGAATTATTAAGGAACTGGCAAATATGGTAAGAGAAAATTTACCTAAAGATGCAGTAGGTGGTAGATATGAGGGAGATATATTTGGGATTATTTTAAAAGGCACTAAAGAGGAAATAGATATATTAGCTAAAGATTTACAATTAAAAGTAAAAAACTATATCTTCGGTAAGGAAGATAGGTTAAATCTTTCTTTAAGCATAAGCATTGGAATTGCAAATATTACAAAGAGTGTATCTAATAGTCAAGGATTAATCAAAAATGCAATGGAGAAGTTGCTAATTAGTAAAAAAGAGGGAGGAGGTAAAGTTGTTACTATATATACAAAAAGACCTCATAAACCGCGGGTAGTAATTACAGGAATAGGAATTATCTCACCGGTAGGAATAGGTAAGGAGGTATTCTGGCAGGCAATTAGTACTGGCAAATCAGGCATAGGTAGAATTACCTCCTTCGACCCGTCAAATTTACCAGTTCAAATAGCAGCAGAGGTGAAGGATTTTGACCCGGTAAAATATATGGATTTTAAAACTATAAAACGCACTGATAGAACTACACAATTTGCTATTGCCGCAGCTAAAATGGCTGTTGAAGATGCTAAATTAGATATTTCTAAAGAGGAGATGACTGAAAGTCAAGTTACTATTGGATCAACAATAGGAGGATTGAGTTTTGGAGAAGATCAAATGAAAAAGTTCTTAAGAGATGGAGCTGATAGAATAAGTCCTTTTGCTTCATTAGCTATTTTTACTGGAGCGATTTCTTCAATGATCTCTTTAGAATTAAAATTAAAAGGGCCTGCGATGACAATCTCTACAGGTTGCACTGCAGGAACTGATGCTATTGGAGAAGTATTTAATAATATACGAGAAGGAAAAGGTAAATTGGCAATTGTAGGAGGAACAGAAGTAACTATCAAACCATTTATCTTAAGCTCATACTATGCAATGGGAGCTTTAGTCTCTGGGACTACTGGAATAGAAAGTGCAAGTCGACCTTTTGATATAAAACGAAGTGGATTTGTCGCGGGAGAAGGAGCAGGAATTGTAATCTTAGAAGAACTGGAACATGCCTTGAATAGAAATGCACATATTTATAGTGAAGTAATTGGTTATAGTACTACTACAGATGCTTATCATATAACTGCACCTGATCCTTCTGGAGTAGAAGCTATAAGAGCAATTAACCTAGCTTTAATAGATGCGGGAATCAAACCAGAAGAAGTAGATTATATTAATGCACATGGCACTTCTACACCTTTAAATGATAAAATAGAAACAATGATTATTAAGAAGATATTTGGTGATCATGCATATGAGATACCTGTAAGTTCTACTAAGTCTATACTTGGTCATTCAATAGGAGCAGCAGGAGCAATTGAAGCAATAGTATGTGCATTAGCAATAGAAAATAGTTTTATACCACCTACTATAAACTATGAATATCCTGACCCAGAATGTGATTTGGATTATGTACCTAACGTTGGTCGGAAAATTAATATAAATATTGCAGTATCAAATACATTTGGGTTTGGTGGTAAGAATTCTATATTGGTATTCAGCCGATACAATGAGAGCTAATTCCATAGTTTATTAATAACTATTAATAATTGGAGTATCAAAATGACACCTTATATTTTGACAACATTAATAGCTACTTTTATTAATCTATCTTTAACAGTATTTGTTTTTATTAAAAATCCTAAGAAAGAAATGAATAGAGTATTTTCATTACTATGTTTCTGCGTAACAATTTGGTGTTTTACCGCTTTTACTTTTTCATTTGTTCTCACTAAAGAATTGGTCTTCCTTTTGGGTTATATATTCTATACAGGTCTAATTTTTATACCACCAGCTTCTTTTCACACTGCAGTTTTGTTAACCAAGTTTTATAGTAAAAGAAAGAAATTTTTAATTATAATTGCTTATATCTATAGTTCACTTCTTTTAATCATTAACTGGACAGGTTTATTATTTAAAGATTTCACTTATTATGAATTTGGACATTTTTACTTTCCAATAGCAGGAAAATTTTATTTTTTATTTCCATTAAGCCTTTTCTTTTTTATAGGTTATGGTACTTATCTCTTGTACAAGAAATATATAACTACAAAAAATCCAGGGATTAAAAATAGATTTAAATACATAGCTATGGGTGGATGTGTAGGTATAGGAGGTGGAATTTCTAATGTACTTCTTGTTGCTGGAGTTGAAGTATATCCAATAGCTCATTTAACTATTGCCTACTGTATGGCAATTTTTGCTTATGCTATCTTCAAGTATCGCCTAATGGAGATTGATATAATTATTCGTAAGGGATTTGTTTATACTACATTGACTGGGGCTTTGACTACTGTTTTGGTCTCAACTATAGTCTTCCTCGAAAGGACTTTTAGATACACTACTGGCTATGAGGCATTCATGGGGACAGTAATAGCTGTAGCAATAGTAACCATTATCTTCCAACCACTGCGTGAAAAAATTCAATTGATAGTTGATAAGCACTTCTTCCGTGAGCGATTTGACCAACAGGAGTTTCTGAAAAAAGTTGGTATGATGCTTACTACCACTGTTGATAAGGATGTATTATTACCTCCTATCATGAAGTCGATTGTACAAACCATGCATCTTGATGGAGCATCTGTGATGCTTCTGAATGAAAGAGAAGGGATATTCAGGCGTGAATTTGAAGTAGGTGAGGTAGGACATCGTGATATACTTAAAATAACCCATCCAGTAGTAAAATGGTTTAAAACAGAAAAACGGGAATTACTTAAAGAAGAGATACGAGAAAGTAGGGAGTTGGAAGAACGTAGTGAGTTATTAGCTCAACTAAAAAAATTAGGGGCAACAGTATCTGTTCCTTTATTTTATAAAGAGGAATTATTAGGTATCTTAAACTTAGGTGATAAATTTGCTGGTAAACCGTATGACAAAGAAGATTTGACATTCCTTTCTTCTTTAGCTGGTGAAATATCTGTAGCATTAGAAAATACCAAACTTTATGATGAATTGAAACAGAAGGTGATAGAATTAAAGAAAATGACCGAGGAGTTACAGATAGCTAATGAGGCTAAATCTACCTTTTTAAATATTGTCTCACATGAATTACGTACCCCTCTTACTGTTATCATGGGCTATCTGCAACTACTTTCTTATAAGGCATTAGGTGAAATTACTGATGAGCAAATAAAAGGTATTGACATAATGTTAGAAAAATGTAAACACTTAAATGAATTAATTGGAGATATTTTAGACCTGTCTAAGATTGAACGAGGTAAAAAATACGAATTAAAAAAACAACCGGTAGATTTTAAAAAGATAGTAGAAGAAGTAATACTTATCTTTACCCCTCAATCTCAAGAAAAGAAGATTGTACTTCAATCAGAAGTAGATCCAAATATCCCTATTGTTATGTATGATAAAGAGCGAGCAAAGGAGATTCTTAGTAAATTGGTGGATAATGCTATAAAATTTATTAAGAAGGATAAGAAGGATACTAAAATGAAAGTAACTATCAGACTTGAAGATAAAGGTAAATACCTACAAGGCTGTGTTGAAGATACAGGAATTGGTATTAAAAAGGAGAATTTTGATAAGATAACTGATAGGTTCTATCAATTAGATATGTCAGATACACGCTCATATGAAGGTACAGGGCTGGGATTAGCAATAGTAAAAGAAATACTTGATGAGTCTAATGGAACTATCAGAGTAGAATCAGAAGTAGGTAAAGGCAGTAAGTTTATATTTACTATACCAAAAGAAGAAGTCCCAGAAGAAGAACTGCCAAAGATAAGATTAAGTAAGAAAAAACCACCTCATCAAACAATAATTTTAATTGTAGATGATAACCTGGAGGTATTAAAACTCTCAGAATTATATTTAAAAACAAATGGGTACAGAGTTAAGACAGCTAAAGATGGTGTAGAGGCATTAGAGAAACTATATGTGGAAAAACCAGATTTGATAATATTCAGTCTTAGAGTACCGAAGGTAGATGGCTATGAAATGGCACATATATTAAGAGACCATGAAGAGACAAAAGAAATTCCACTTATTATGTTAGTCCCGGTAGATGAAGAGCAAAATTTAGATAAGATTTATAAAGCAGGAGCAACCACTTATCTTTTTAAACCGTTTGATTTTAAAGACCTGATGGAAGAGGTTGTCAGGTTGGTGTAAACAAGTGAAAAAGGTAACTGTTCACCGCAGAGACGCAGAGAAGAAAAAATTCGACCTGTGCAATTAAGATAAACCACGAAGGGCACGAAGCTTGTTCCTGACAGGATTAGGAGACCACGAAGAAAAAATGTAACCGTTCAGGGTTCCCGGTTCAAGGTTCAGGGTTGGGTGTGTGCTCCTGAGTTGATTTGCTTAGCTGTTTGTAAGGATTCATTTATACTCAACACCGTTACAAATTGCGATTTTAGAAACGGTTCACTTTAGCGTGAAAGCTTGCGGTTAAGAAATGGATATGAAATTAGAAATTTGGGAAAGAAGTGAAGACCTAATTTCCAATTTCTAATTTCCAAAAGAAATCACCGTGAAAACGATGAAAATAAACCGTCCCTAAATAGCTCAGTTAATGGCAGTGTCCAGTATAATCTTTATCGATTAGTAACCTTGAACCCTGAACATGGAACCTTGAACCTGATAAACTGCAAAATTCTTAGCTACCTGAACGGTTACGACAATACCCACCGCTTTTCAGCTTCATTCTATTTCTAAGTAAACCGCCCAAAGTTTGATTTTATCCATGTTAAAATTTATCCTTCAGTTTTAGTATAACGCCGCCAGAGTAACTAATGAGCAATAAGATGGTTATCAAAGTGATAATTAAGCCTATTTTAAATGCCTTTGGTTTGTAAACAAATTTTACTTCATGCTCTCCTTTACTTAAAGCAACTCCTCTAAATCCTAAATTAGCAGGAAATATCTCTCCTTCAACTCCATCTATAAATACTCTCCAGCTAGAATAATAAGTATCGCTCATAAATAGAATACAATCAGTAGGGGAAGAAACATTAAGTATGGCTTTGTTAGATTGGTAAGTTACAATCTCAACAAGGGACGAGGGATGAGGGATGAGGGATGAGGGATGAGGAATTTCTTTTTCTACAATTACTTCCTTTTTAGGCTCAAAATCCTCTTTTGTTAGCTCCTGGATAATCTTATTCGCATCAGAAACTACTCTTGTAGTTGGTACTAAAAATGCCCTTGGAAGACAACTATGGTTTTTATAAATCTTTAATGGTGGCAATCCTTCTCCTACATCAATTGTTTTAACTAAATCTAATTTCTCATTTTCAACTTGATAAAATGAAAGGATGTAGTTTATATTTAACATACTCATTATCTTCATTAGATGTGGTGGAATAATGGCTATTCCTCGACGATTATCAAAATTAATATTTTGTTCTATAAATTTTTTAAACATCCATGGTCTTAAAGGCAGAAGTGGGAAATAGGCATCTGCATTTGAGACTCCATGAAGTAGATTGGAATTAACTGCCAATATCTCTCGATGTTTTAGATAAGGTAACAGGTTCTTTCGCCAGCCATGACTTATACTGAAATATACATGACTCCAGGTCGCTTCTGCCCCAAGACTATAAATTCTATATATGCTTTTATCTTTTTCTAAAAACTTTACAGATTCAGGTTTTTCAAACCATAGTTTAGGTGAAATAGTAGGATTAAATTTCAGCCCAAAGATAAATAAATCAATTACAATAATAGGCAGAATACAACATTTGATTATCTTCTTGAATTTAACCTTATTCAATAAAACCTCTATTCCAAATGCAGTCAAGATAGCCAATGAGAAATCTACTAACATCAAAAATCGTGCAGGAAATCTAAATGTAGATAAAACAGGTAACTTAAGTAAAGGAAATAGTGGACCATATTTGCCTAATACCAGCAGGATTGAAAAAATCAATAAAAAAGAAAAGAAGATAATGTGTTGGTTACTGGATAAGATATTTGCAGGAGAAAATGATGCCTTTTTATTTCTAAGAAAAATAAAGGTTATCCCAATTAGTGAGAGAATTAACGGTAATATTCCTACATAACCTGTATTTTCCCAGAAAAAACCCCATTCTTCACCTGGTATAGAATATGTTCCTTCACCTGGATCACCATAAAAATATGGTTTGATAAATGTGATTAGATGTTTTGGAGGATAAGGGAATCTTACAATATTTTCAAATCCTATTTCCGCTGACCGATAGGAATGATTTGAAAGCTCGTAGGTAGGTAGAATTTGGACTGCTCCTATACCAAGCCCAATAATGATTATTAAGGTAAAGAATGCAAGTTTTAGACTTGTATCTTTAAATGGCTTCCTCAATTTATTGAGTTTTTTTGTTTTTCTCCTTTTTTTAGGCTGAGAATAATTTTCAATAAATAATGTTATTAAAAATCTGAATAAAAAGTATAAACTTACCCCAACCATGGAATAAACCGTTATTTGTTGATGTCCTGCTAATATTTGTAAGCCAAAGATAACACCAGCCAGAATTAAAGGGGTCAAACCAATCTGACCCCAATAGCACTCTACAAGATAAAACAAAAGAGGCATTAAAGAGCAGGCTGAAATCATAGATGGATGTTTAAGATGAGTAACTAAAAAGCCAGAAAACATAAAGATAATTCCACTAATTAGTGAGGAATACCAACTTAATTTAATCTTGCGGGCAAATAGATATGTAAAAAATCCAGCTAATAAATAAGAGATAATAAGGCTGTAATTAAATGCTGCTAATGGAGGCAGGAAAGAAAAAAGAAGTAGATTCAACGGATATAAATGTCCACCTTCTCCTTCTGCAAATGCAGGATAGCCACATAGCAGGTCTTTAGTCCATAACGGAAGTGAAAATTTTTGTAATGAGTCATAAAGTAAATATTTAAGTGGGAAATTAAGCTCTGTAATATCCGACAGGCTAAACTCACCAGTTACCCACAGCCCTTGTAGAGTAATAGCCTTCCAAAAGAAGATAGATAAGAGTAAAAGTAATATAAAAATTGCTAATACATTTTCGAGACGGTTCATCTTATCGTTTTTCCTATGATTTCTTTTGGATATCCACACTGAAATTGGAAATTAGAAATTAGGTCTTCACTTCTTTCCCTAATTTCTAATTTCTAATTTCTAATTTCATATCCATTTTTTAATCGCAATCTTTCACATTAAAGTGAACCGTTTTGAAGTTTCCTCTTCTATCTTTTCTATCTTTCGCTGGCATGTTTGGATTAGGATATTTTTTGAGAACCCACCACTAATTTTAGCAGGGATATCTGTATTTTTATTCAATATATCTATCGTCGCCTTATATTGTGTTGTAGCTTTTTGATAGTCTCTGTTTTCATAGTAGATATTGGCGAGGTTAAAGTGGGCTAAAGGGAAATTAGGGTCTAAATAGATAGTTTTCTTAAATTCATTAATGGCTTCTTCTATTTTCCCCTTCTTGTTAAGGATGATACCTAAAAGGAAATGAGCAGGCGAGAGTAATGAATTAAGTTGCAATGCCTTACGACATTCCCTTTCTGCATCATCAAATTGCTCTTTATTGGCATAAATATCTGCTAACATAAGAAAGGCTTCAGAATGTTCATCCGTGAGCTCAATTATCTTCATCAATTCAAATAATGCCTTTTCAAACATATCTTCCTCAAAATAATATTGAGCAGTTTTATATAATTCATCTATTTTTTTATCATCAGATGGAACTTTTGCTTTTTGTTTAATTTCTTCTACTTCTTTTTTTAACTCATCAACCTTTTTAGGTTTTTTGGGTAATTTTGTTGGCGGAGTAATCTTTTCTATAACTACTTTTTGGTCTTCAACTGGTTTTTTAACGATTTCCTCAACTGGTTTTTGATATATAAAGTTCCCCTCTATTTCTAATAATTTGAATTCACTTGATATATGATATAGAGATTCTGAAGCACCAATAAATAGGTAACCTTCTTTTTGTAGACTGTTATAAAAATTACTTATTACCCGTTTTGTAGATTCAGGTTTAAAGTAGATAGTTACATTTTTGCAAAAGATGATGTCCCAATAATCACCCATTTTAGACAGAGGAAATGGTTCTTTGATAAGATTAAAAAACTCAAAATTTACCATCTTTTTGATTTCATCTTTTAGAGTAAATTTTTTACCTTCCTGAATAAAGTATTTCTCAATGTAACTTCTATTAGTAGACCTGAGAGACCATTTGGAATATTCCGCTTCCTGAGCTGTCTTTAATGCCCTGGTACTAACATCTGAAGCTAATATTTCCACATCCCACATCTGTATAGGTTGTAGGCTTTCTAACAAAGTAATAGCAATCGAATAAGGCTCTTCACCAGTAGAACAGCCTGCAGACCAGATTTTAATACCCCTATTACCCGCAGACTGTTTTCTTTTGATAATTTCTAACAATACATGCTTACGCAGTGTGTTAAAATGTTTTGCATCACGGAAAAAGTATGTTTCACCTATGGTAATTAAGTTAAGTAATTCTTTAAATTCCTCTTCTCCTCTTGGGTTATATTTCAAAAATTTATAGTAATCAGCATATCCAGTGAGATTCATAAATGTAGTTCGAGATAACAGGGCTCTTCTTAATTGGTCTCGTTTAGCCTCATCTATAAATATACCACTATTTTGTAATATAAAGTTTTGGAATAATAAGAATTCTTCATCACTAATATCAGGTTCTATTTGGTGGTATTTCACTTAAACTTATCCTCCTTTCTCTCCACTGGCTACTTCTCTAAGAAGCAACACAGACTCTATTTTTCCCTTCCTCTTTGGCACGATAAAGTGCTTTGTCTATCTTTTCAACAAAATCAAATTTACTTGTTGCTTTTAACTCTGGATATGTCCCTACCCCTATACTCATGGTAACATAAGTTTTTGGTGGAAGTCCTGAGAAGATATATTCTTCAATAGAGCTTCTTAATCTTTCAGCCGTTCCATAAGCTCCTTTAGCATCTGTTTCAGGCATAATGATTGCAAATTCCTCTCCACCATATCTTGCAACAACATCTATATCCCGTACACCACTTTTTAATAAAGAGGCTATCCCTTTTAAAATCACATCTCCTCTCTGATGTCCGTAGGTATCATTTATCTTTTTGAAATTATCTATATCTCCAATTAATAGAGAAAAGGTTAATTTGTATCTCTTTGCCCGCTGGAATTCATTTTCAAGGACTTCTTGAAAATGGCGATGATTATAGCATTTGGTCAGTCCATCGGTAATGGCTAACAGTTTAAATTGGTCATAAAACATAGCATTATTAACCACAATTGTAGCTTCATTAGCGATAATATTCAGTAGCTCTATTGTTTCAGGGCTAAAGGCATTTTCAAAGGCACTGGCAATATAAAGAATTCCAATTACTGATTTGTGCGCCCGCATTGGAATAGTCAGGAAAGATTTTACTTTCTCAGGATAATCTCCTTTTCCCTTTTTGGGACTTGCACTAATAGTTCTTACCTTTAGATTATCCTTTCTAATTGTAAATCCAGCCATTGTAATTCCTGCTTCTTTTACAGTAGCAATACTCTCAACTATAAAACTTTCATCTACTAATTGATTTACATACACAATCATATTCATTATCTCATCTTGCTCTATAAGTATTGCACCTAAATGATAGTTTATCACTCGATTTAGCAATCCTAAAATTTCCTTTATTACATCCTCACAATTATCACAAGTGCGTGCAATACGATTAATTTCGTTTAATATAGTAGTTTGAAAGAGTTTTTTATCCAGAAGTCCATTGAGGCGGTATAGAATATTATCAATAGTGGTTTGAGGCACTTCTTTTGGTTTTTTCTCCCTTTGTTCTTTAGTCTTCTCAAGTACTCTAATAATAGAATTAAACAACTCCTCAGATTCAAAATCCTTTATGATATATTCATCTGCTCCTGTTTGTAGTCCCCAGAATTTATCTTTTGGTTGATCTTGAGAAGTAAGCATAATCACAGGTATATAAGAAATATTTTCGTCTCCTTTTAGTAGTCTACAGACTTGGTATCCATTCATCTTTGGCATTAGCACATCAAGTAACATAAGGTCTGGCAATTCCATATATGCTTGCTCAATAGCTTCAATCCCGTCTTTAGCTACTACGGTTTTATATCCTTCCTTATCTAAGAAAAATCTTAGCATTTCTACAATTGTTGGGCTATCATCTGCAATCAAAATTTTATCAGGCATTTGTATTTTTTACTCTCCTTATTATTTCATCTGGTATATCATCTAAAGGCATAACTTTATCTACCACACCCATTTCAATTGCTACCCTTGGCATACCAAATATAGCACAGCTTTCTTCATCCTCTGCTATAGTAAATCCTCCTGCATCTTTAATTGCTTTTATTCCAATTGCACCATCGTCTCCCATTCCAGTGAGAATTATACCTATAGCGGTTTGAGGATAAGCTTCTGCTACTGACGAAAGTAAAACATTTGCTGACGGTCTATGTCCACCTACTGGTGGCGTATCTTCTAATTTTATCCTTCCATTTTTAGTTACTCTCATATGTACAAAAGATGGTGCTACATAAGCTACACCTTGACACAGTCTCTCTCCATCTTTTGCCTCATGAATTTCTATTGCACATTCATTATTCCACCAATCAACTAATCCTTTAGTAAATCCATCTGATATATGCTGGACAATAACTATTGGTATGGGAAAATCAACCGGCAATTTAGATAAGATTTTTTTTACTGTTTTAGGTCCTCCAGTAGAGGAGGCTATCCCAATTATCTTAAATTTTGTCTCTTGTTTTTGAGATGTAGGTTCTAATGGTTTCCTTTCTTTCTTTTGAAATCTCCCTCCCAAATGTGTAATTACTTTTACATTTGCCAGTATTTTTACCTTATCTATTAGTTCCTTTCTTACTTTTGATGTTGGCTTTGATAATTCAGAAATAGATGGTCTTTCTATTATATCTAATGCTCCAACATGTAATGCCTTAAATGCAATTTCCATGTCTTTAGGCAGTAGGGAAGTAACAATTAAAATAGGTGTTGGGTGATAAGCCATGATATATTCAGTTGCCTGTAATCCATCCATAATCGGCATTACAATATCCATAGTGACTATATCTGGTTTTAATTCTTGTACTAAATCTATTGCCTCCTTACCATTACTTGCTGTTCCTATTAATTTTATATCTTCTTCACTTTCTAATGCATTAGCTATCGCATCTCGAATAATGGCTGAATCATCTACTACTAAAACTTTTATAGGATTCTTCATTATTAATCTCCTCCTGATTTGGTGATTGGTAACTGGTAATTAATAACCATTTAACCAGTTACCTGACCACTGCAGGCATAAATTCAGTAGAGCCGTAGATACCGTAGATTCCATGTTCATTGAGCCACTTTGCCCGCTTAAGATAACCTAATGCAGGTCCAATTACATTAGCTGCCATGGTAGTTTCATCACCAAGTATAAATTTATGGCTTGCGGTCTTGCCATCAAATGTTTTACCCGTCAAGGTCATGGTGGTAGTAACGGGTTTTTTAGCACTGTGGGTATCCATCACTCCCCCTACTTCTACCTTATCTCGTGAATCCACTACCCCTACTTTTTGTAGGAGCAAATCGTCTGCATGTTCCATTTCATGTAGTTCTAATATTCCATTTCGGTCATCTAATAATTTTGACACTTCATCGTCTGACAATGCCCTTGCCTTTTCTAAAGTAAATCCAGGTAGATGAGCAATATCTTCACGAATAGTTGCCTTGTAGTCCTCCCAATTAGATATTCCTACACCCCACCAAATATCCACCTTCGTAACCTCAATAAATGATTGAGCAGCTATTACCGCAGCCGCAGTCAACAGTCCTGGTGTAGCCCCAGCACCAGTAATATATGTACTTTGAGTTGCTTTTAAGTCTTCGTCTAATTTAAATATCAACTCCATTGCTTGAGTCCTTTTTAAAGCATCTGTAAATACGCCTTTATATCCTGCATCAATAAATCGTTTAATCACATTTGGGATAAATTCATTTGGTAGATTAGGTAATGCAACAAATATCCCATCAATCTCATTACCTAATTTTACAATCTCTCCAATTGAGTCATCAGAAAGTTTTCCATTGGACATTTTACCTACTGTTGAGCCTATTTTAATTTTTTCGATTTCAAGAGAATTAATACCTGCCTGGCTAAAAGCATACCCTGATTGGTCGCAAATAGCAACTAATTTCATCTCTTGTTTTATACCGATAATTTTAGCGGCTGCTTTTCCTAATCCACCTGCACCTAACACAGCTACTTTTATCATTTTTTCCTCCTGATTATTTTTGTGATAATGTCAAAATTAACCACCAATAACCTGTAAGCGGGTACCAAGAGAGAATTTCTTTAATGTCAATAACTTAGACAATTTTATGCTCTCTTCTTCCCCCCAGCGGTATCCTCTTAAGTTATTTTTGATTTTTAATTGTCGATTTTTTTCTAAATTGCATGGCTTGCGCACTTAATTCTGCTATTGACTTATCAATCCAAAGAGTTTTTTGCCATTTAGTATAATCAAATGGTTCTCTCATCACTAATGAAATGAATCTTTCAGCTTCAACTTCACCTAATGTTCTTATAAGAGATTCAATGCCTTTAATTTTTATTTCTGTATCAGTAATCATCCAGATACCTCCTTTATTTCTGTATCAGTAATCATCCAGATACCTCCTTTATAAAAGAGATTGGTTCAGTTACCTTGATTTCCTTAATGCTCGATGCTTTTTTGTACAATTCGTCATCAGTTGTTAAAAAATATTCACACTGCATAGAAATAGCACACGCCAAATGAATAGAATCTTTAGTTTTGATTCCTGTTTGATGAAACCGTTCAGCTATTTCAATAATTTCCTTCGTCTCATCTGTATCAACGCAAGCATAGTTCTTCCACATTCTAATAGCAAACCTTCTTTGGTTCAAGCATAGTTCTTCCACATTCTAATAGCAAACCTTCTTTGGTTTAAATGGATTTGCTTCATTTTCAAAATCCAACATGTAAGACCATGCGAGGTCAATTTCTTTTCGAAAAATCCGTCTTTGAATATCCAATTTTGCTTCAGTTTCAAGTTTGATTCGAAGTTGCTGTTGGTCGTCAAATGGACGATTGAAACAACTATTGTCAAAATATATTCTCATTTATTATAACCTATAAAGTTTAAACCGGGTGTTAATTAATTGCGGATTTTTGATTGTCGATTATAACACAAGCAGGATGTTTGTGTTACTTTTATAAATCTAAAATCTAAAATCCCATTCCTCTCTTGCAGGAAACTTTTTTATCTGAGGACCTACAGTAGGTTGAACTGGAACATTTTCTTTGGCTACAACAATGGCATCTTCTAATTTCACATCCTGCGTATAAAGTGCCTTACCAATAATAACACCTACTACTCCATATCGACTATATGGAACCAATTTTTTAATATCCTCTAATGAGGAAATACCACCAGAGATAATAATTCTCATTTTAAGAGCTTGAGTAAAGTCACGGATTGCATCAAAATTAGGTCCTTCAAGCATCCCATCACGGCTAATATCGGTATAAATTATTTCCCGCACACCTACTTGTTTCATCTCTTGTGCCAATGTAACCGCAGAATACTCGGTCATCTGCTGCCAACCCCACACAGCTACATTTCCACCTTTAGCATCAATACTAACAACTACCTTCTCTTTGAATTGTGCTACAATAGAGCGAGTAAAATTTGGGTCAATAGCAGCTTTTGTGCCAATAATAATTCGACTTACACCTATATTAAATGCATCTTTAACCATTTTTAAATCACGAATTCCACCACCTAACTGCACCGGGATTTTAACCTGTGAGATAATCTCTTTTACCTTACCTAAATTTTCTAATCGTCCTGAAATAGCTCCATCTAAATCTATTACATGTAACAGCTTTGCACCTTTTTCTTCCCACATATTAGCTACTTCAACTGGATTTGTAGAATAAGTAGTCTCTTCCTCTGGTTTACCCTGAACTAACCTTACAACCTTACCTCCCTTTAAATCAATAGCTGGAATAACTAACATAACTCCTCACCTCCATGTATTGGTTAAATGGTAACTGGTTACTGGTTAAATAGTTACCATATTTAATATTTATCAGTTACTAAATTATACCATACTTAAGAATAATAATCAATAAAAAAATAGTAGAAATTAGAAATAGGTGGAAATTGGTGGTAAAAAACATGTAGGCGTTCAGCCATCAGGTATCAGCAATCAGTTAATATCAGGGAAATGAGGAGTGATACCACTTGGAGTGACACCACTTGTGGTGTTATTGACAGCGCAAGTGCTGTCACTCCAATATCAATTTTGCGTAAAAGATGTCTATCTGTCTGGTAATCTATGTAATCCAGACACTTAGATTACCAGACACCAGACTACATTCCTGAGAAAACTTTTAAAAATGCCTATCAGTTAAATGAAAACTGGCTTTGTAGGATTAATCCATTAATGCTCATCGATGCCTTAACATAAATAAATAAATAAATTCTGACTACCAACCTCTCAAGGCTATCTCAACTTATTTAGGATTTTCTCCTCAATAGTCTTATCCCTACAAGTAGTCCTGAGCCAAATAATATCACTGAGTAAGGCTCCGGAGTAGCACCTAATACATGCCCTGAAGAAATATTGCCAGTAGGTATACCAGTAACTCAAGTTCAACAGCAAATTGGTAAAGTTGGTGGTAGCGGAAGTAGAATTCCTTGTATTTACAAGGGATTTAGAGGAGAGGGGCTTAAAAAATTCCAAAAAGTGAGTGACAATAAAATGTAAA